>QKGW01000229.1 GCA_003250275.1 Alphaproteobacteria bacterium | reverse complement strand
TGCGCGGGCGCACTGTTTGCCGTCGGCATGGCGGTCCCCTTCATCGGGGTGATCGCGCCGGTGGTTGCGGTGGTGTACATGGTCCACGTCCTCGAATCCCTGCGCCCGCCCGCCGCGCCGCAGTGATCGCACTCCGGGCGCCGCGCCGCGCCCCCGCAGGGGAGGATGGTTCGATGTTCCGACTGACCGGCCTGGGTCCCGCCCGCGACGACTCCATCGGGAAACCCGCCGACGCCACGCCGCCGAAACCGTTCTCCGCCAAGGGATCGCAGATGCCGCCGACCACCGCCCCCGCGCAGCCGCCCTCCCGCACCGAAATTCCCCGCCGCAGCCTCGACATCCCCAACGCGCCGCGCAAATCGCCGGAGTCCGGCGACGCGAAGAAGCTCGTGGTCGGGCGCGAAATCCGCCTCTCCGGCGCGATCTGCTCGTGCGATTGCCTGGTCGTCGAAGGCACGGTGGAGGCCGACCTCTCCGACACCCGCACCATCGTCGTCGCCAGGGGCGGCACCTTCAGCGGCACCGCGACCGTCGCGTTCGCCGAGATTTCCGGCCTGTTCGACGGCGAACTCACCGACACCTGCGCGGTGCGCGACGGCGGCACGATCAAGGGCGCGATCCACTACGCCAACCTGGTGATGGACCACGGCACCGCGGTCGAGGGCTCGCTTTCGGTGCTCGCGCGCAAGCCCGCCGCGATCGACGCGCCCGCCCCGGCGGCGGAACCGGCCGGCTAATCCCGTGCTGTCTCCCCGGATTCGCGCCGCCGCGGCCCTCGGGCTCGCCCTCGCCACCGCCGCCTGCGCCGGCGCGCCGCAAACCGCGCAGCGCCCGGCGGTCGACCCGCGCATCGCAGCGGCGCTCGACCTCCTCGCGCACCCGGACCCGCACCTCCCGATGGCCCCGGTTCCGGGCGAACGCACCCTCGGCTCGCCCAACGGCACGCTTCTCAACGGCCTCAGCGGCTCCGAGGTCGAACTCCTCCTCGGCGCGCCCAGCCGCGTGCGCGTCGACCCGCCCGCGCAGGTCTGGCAATACGACCAGCCGCGCTGCTTCGTCGACGTGTTCCTCTACACCGACGCGGGCGAGACCCACGTCGTCTACGTGCAGGAACGCTCGCGCGAGGTGAAGAAGGTCGCCCCAGGCGCCTGCATCGGCGGCGTCTGGGTGGCGCACCGCTAAATCGTTTTGTTATCGAAACGGCAGATGTCGGGGAGCGGGCAGGCCGCGCAGTTCGGCTTCTGCGCCTTGCACACGTAGCGCCCGTGCAGGATCAGCCAATGGTGCGCGTGCTGCATGAATTCCATCGGCACCGTGGTTTCCAGCACCTTCTCGACGTCGAGCGGGGTCTTGCCGGGCGCGAGCCCGGTGCGGTTGCCGACGCGGAAGACGTGGGTGTCGACCGCGATCGTCGGGTGCCCGAAGGCGATGTTGAGCACCACGTTGGCGGTCTTGCGCCCGACTCCGGGCAGCGATTCGAGCGCGGCGCGGTCCTGCGGCACTGCGCCGCCGAAGTCGTCGAGACGTTCTTCGCCTTGGTCTTGTAGAGCCCGATGGTCTTGATCGCCGCGGCGAGCCGTTCCTCGCCGAGCGCGACCATCTTCTCCGGCGTGTCGACGGTGGCGAACAGCGGGCCGGTCGCCTTGTTCACCCCCTTGTCGGTCGCTTGCGCCGACAGCACCACCGCCACCAGCAGGGTGTAGGGGTTGACGTGCTCGAGCTCGCCCTTCGGCTCCGGATTGCCCGCGCGCAACCGCGCGAACAGTTCGTAAACCTCGGACTCGCTCAAGAGGCTGGGCATTCCGCATCTCCAAAATGTCGGGCCGGGCGCCGCCCGGACCCGCCAAGGGCCTCGGCCCCCGGCTTCCCTCCGCGGGATCTTCCCGGAAGCCGGGAGATCTTACGGCGCTTCTCGGAAAAATCCAAAACAACTCGGGAAGATACGGAGGGCGGGAGCCCTCCGCGAAGGTCTTGCCGCCTACAGCCCGAGGACGTCCTTCATCGCGTAGACGCCGGGCGCGCGCGACTGCAGCCACTGCGCGGCGCGGACCGCGCCGGAGGCGTAGATGCCGCGGTTGGAGGCGCGGTGGGTGAGTTCGAGGCGTTCGCCCGCACCCGCGAGCATGACGATGTGGTCGCCGACGACGTCGCCGCCGCGCAGCGCGGCGAAGCCGATGTCGCCCTTGCGG
>QKGW01000259.1 GCA_003250275.1 Alphaproteobacteria bacterium | reverse complement strand
AACCGAACGGCCCCCTCGCGGGGGCCGTTTCGTTTGTGCGGCGAATCGTCCTATTGCGCTTGGGGAAATCCACTATCGGAGGTAAAATTTCCTCAAGGACATGCGTACTCCCACGAAAGGAGGAAACCATGACCAGCACCAAGACCGGCGGCGTCAGGATCGACGTACAAAAGGGACAACTGGTGATCTCCGACGTCATCCGGGTCCCGATCAAGACGGCCTGGGCGATGCTCACCAACCGGCAGCACATCGCCGAATGGTGGGGCGATTACGTCGCCATCGAGTTGCACCCCGGCGGCACCTTCGAAGAACTCTGGACTGGTCCGGAAGGACACCCGATCCGGGCGTTCGGCACGGTGCGCGAGGTGAGCGCCCCGTTCACCCTCGAAGTGACCTGGCGCGAGGACGAGTGGGCCGCGCACACCATCGTCAGCCTGCATCTGCGCGACCTCGGCAACGCCACCGAGGTGTCGATCGTCCACAAGGACTGGCCGACCCCGATGACCGACAGCGTCCGCCACGAGATGGCGAAGCACTACCACGGCTGGAAGACCTGCCTCGCCCGGTTGAAGCACTACGCCCATCATTATGGTGAGGCGGCGGACTGACCGCCGCCTACCGCGCCAGCCGCGCGATGCTGTTGATCAGATCGACGAGATCGAGCACGCGCGGCAGGTAGTGGTCCGTGAGCAACGGCGATAGCGGCAAGCCGTCGCCGTGGCCGAGGTCGCGGGCCATGCCATCGACCAACCGCGTCAGGCGGCGGCGGTGCAGGCCGAGACGGCGCTGCACCGGATCCGCTGCAACCCCCGCAAACGCACCGAGCGAAGCCATCGCCACCATCAGCGTGCCGCCGGTGGCGAGGGTCAGAAACGGCGTGGTGGCGGCGGGGAACGCCGCGTACCACAGCCCGCCGATGCTGCTGCCGAGCGGAAACGCCGAAATCGCGAGACTGTTGGCGAGCACTCCCGAGATCATCGGGGTGAGGCTCAGCACGCCCGGCGTGAACGCATGGAACGCGCCCGCGCCGAAGCCGAGCGCGCCGAGTTGCAGCGCCACCTCGGCCATCGCGGCGCGCCCCTGCGCCGCATGGGCGAGGACGTCGGCGACCGCGCCGCGGAACGCCGGATCGTCGGCGTGGGCGGCGATCAGCCGTTCGATCTCGTGCAGCCCCGCGCTCAGGCGCGGGTCGTGGAGAATTTCGCGGGCGAGCGCGTCGGTTTCGGAGAGCACGTGCCCGCGCGCGTCCTTCACCGGCAGTTCGAGGAATTCGGTCATCAGCAGGTAGTTGACCCGCTTGCCGACCTCGGTGTCGAGGATCAGGCGGGTGCGCGCGGCGCGGTCCGCCCACGCCGGCGGCCGCCCGCCTGCGTGTTTCCACAGCCAGCCGGCCGCGCTGCCGCCGCGGCGGATCGCGAACTCGGGCAGCGACGCCGCGAGATTGTAGGGCGCGCGCAAAAGGTCGAGCCCGAGCGCGTGCCGGTGGATCGCGAGCGAGCCCTTGAGGGTGAAATGGCGGTCGACGAACGGCGCGATGCGCTCGCGCCGCGCCGAGACGTAACGCGCCGCGGCGGCGTGCACCAGCGCCTCCGCCTCGCCGCGGGAAATCACCACGGCGGGCGATCGCTCGCCCGCCGGGACCGGGAGGTTGCCGCCGCTCATGCGGCCCAGGCGGACGCGGGCCGCCCATCGAT
>QKGW01000166.1 GCA_003250275.1 Alphaproteobacteria bacterium | reverse complement strand
TCGGAGCCGGTCAGCGGCACCACCTGGGTGACGATCTTCTCAAGCTCGCCGCTCAGCATCTCGGCGTAGCGCACCGACATCTCGAACTCGCGCTTGGTGTAGACGCGGCTGCCGACGATGGTCTGCTCCTTGAAGTTGAGATCCATCAGGTTGACCGCGTGCGGCGCCTTGTGGATGCCGGTCATGCAGATCATCCCGCCGATGCGGCAGAGCTTGGTCATCTCGGCGGCGGCGCTCTCCGCGCCCGAGCATTCGAACACCACGTCCATGCCGTCGCCGCCGGTGGTGCGGGCAACGTAGTCGACGATCGATTCGTCCTTGACGTTGACCGCCTCGAAGCCGAGGTCGGCGCACATCGCGAGACGCGCCGCGTCGATATCCGAAATCACCACGCGCGACGCGCCCGAGTGCTTGGCGACCAGGGCGGTGAGCACGCCGATCGGCCCCGCGCCGGTGACCACCGCGGAATCGAGCAGCTGGAACTTCGCCTGATGCATCGAGCGCACGATCACCGCGAGCGGCTCGATCAGCGCCGCGACGCGGTCGGAGAGACCATCCGGCACCTTGAACAGCACGCCCTCGTCGATCCAGGCGTGCTCGGCGATGCCGCCGTCGACGTCGATGCCGATCAGGCGCAGGCTCTTGCACACGTGCGGCGAGCCGGTGCGGCAGGCGAGGCATTCGCCGCAGGAGAGCAGCGGATAGGCGACGACGCGGTCGCCCTTTTTGAAGCGGCCCGAGGTGCCTTCGCCGAGGTCCTCGACGACGCCGACGAACTCGTGACCGAGAATCAGCGGCGCCTTGGCGCGCGGATGCTTGCCGGCATAGATGCCGATGTCGGAGCCGCAGATGCCGCAATAGCGCATCCGCACCTTGACCGCGCCCTGGCGCGGCGCGGGCGGCGGAACGTCCCGAATCTCGACCTTCTGCGGTGCGGCGTAGACGAGTGCTTTCACGACCGTTCTCCTCAATACCGCCACATGTGAGCGGTGTGGCGCCGCGGCCGGAAACGAGGTCTCCGGCCGAATTCAGGGATGGACACGGGGTATTATATGACTTTCGTACAATACGGTCCGGTCCAGGATTGCGTCAAGTTTGACTACACCCAAATTCAGGCGAGTTTTTGACTTGACACACAACTCACCCAAAACATTGGGCGATACCTTTTGAACCTTGAATAGTACATGACTTATTATTTGAGACACCTACGCCGCGGGCCACACGCTCGCATCCGCGAGGTGCGCGGGACGGCGGCCTTCGAGGGCGTCGATCAGGCCGTCGACGGCGAGCGCCGCCATCGCGTCGCGGGTCGCGGCGGTGGCCGAGCCGACGTGCGGCACGGCGACGACGTTGGGCAGCGCCAGCAGCGGCGAATCGGCGGGCAGCGGCTCTGTCTCGAACACGTCGAGCCCGGCGGCGCGGATCGTGCCGCTTTCGAGCGCGGCGATCAGTGCCGCCTCGTCGACCACCATGCCGCGCGCGGCGTTGATGAAGACCGCAGACGGCTTCATCAGAGCGAACTTCGCCGCGTCGATGATGCGGATGTTCTCGGGCCGCAGCGGCAGCAGCACGACGATGAAGTCGGCCTCCGCCAGCACCGCGTCGAGCGGCAGGCGGCGCGCACCGAATTCCGCGTCGGCGGCGGCGACGGTCTTGTTGTCGTGATAGACCACCTTCATCCCGAAACCGGCGTGG
>QKGW01000487.1 GCA_003250275.1 Alphaproteobacteria bacterium | reverse complement strand
ATCGCAAGGACACGCGCCCCCGCGCCGTCGCATCATCGGCGCAGGAGGAACCCGCCATGACCGACGCCGTCCGCACCACCCTCGCGCGCCTGGAGACCTACCTCGCCGACGCCGCCGCGCGCCGACGCCCGGTGATCGCCCAGCCGCCGATCGCCGAACTCCGCGCTCGTCTCGGCCTCGACGCACTGATCCGCGAAGGCGGTCTCGAAGCCCGTCTTGAAGGCTTCCTCGACGCGCACCTCGCCGCCGCCACCTGCCTTCAGCACCCCGGCAACATGGGCCATCAGGTCTCGGTGCCCGAACCGCTCGCCGCCGCCGGGGCGCTGCTCGACGCGGTGACCAACAACCCGATGGCGATCTACGAGATGGGCCCGCCCGCCGTCGCCGCCGAAGCCGCGATGATCGGCTGGATGCTCGAAAAAGCGGGCTGGGCCGAAGGCGGCGCAGGGGTGTTCACCCACGGCGGCTCGCTCGCCAACCTCACCGCGCTCGCCGCCGCGCGCCGCCGCGCCGCACCTGAGGCCTGGGCCGAGGGCAACCCGCCCGGCCTCTGCGTCGTCGCCCCCGCGTGCAGCCACTATTCGCTCGCCCGCGCCGCCGGAATTCTCGGCCTCGGCGCGCGCAACCTCGTCGCCGCGCCGGTCGACGCCGAGAACCGCATCCGCCCCGGCGCGCTCGCCGCCGCCCTCGCCGACTTGCGCGCGCACGGACGCACGCCGATGGCGGTGGTCGCCAACGCCTGCGCCACCGCGACCGGGCTCTACGACCCGTTGCGCGCGGTCGCCGAGGTCTGCCGCGAGGCCGGCGTGTGGCTTCACGTCGACGGCGCGCACGGCGCCTCGGCGCTCGCCTCGCCGAAGCTGCGGCGCCTCCTCGACGGCGTCGAGATGGCGGATTCGCTGGTGTGGGACGCGCACAAGATGCTGCGCGCGCCGGGCCTCGCGGCGGCGGTGCTGGTGCGCAGCGCGGCCGACCTCGACGCCGCCTTCGAGGAGGAGGCGAGCTACCTCTTCCACGCCAAGGACCAGCCCGGCCCCGACCTGATCCACCGCACCGTCGAGTGCACCAAGGCGGGCCTCGGCCTCAAGGCGTTCTTCGCCGTCGCCGCGCACGGCGAGGCGGGCGTCGCCGCCTACGTCGAGGGCCGCACCGCGCTCGCGGCCGAGGCAGTGGCGCGCTTCCGCCGCGCCGGGTTCGCCGTCGCGGTCGAGCCCGAGAGCAACATCGTGCTGTTCCGCGCGCCGGGCGACGACGCGCACCAGCTCGCGCTGCGCCGCGCGTTGCTCGCGGGCGGCGAGCACTACCTCACCGCCGCCGAGTTCGGTGGCCGGCAATGGCTGCGCCTGACGCTGATGAACCCCGACACCACCGCCGCCGACATCGACGCGCTGATCGGCGCAATCAGTCGAGATCGAGCCGCTTGAGGATTCGCCACAGAGTGGTGCGGTTGAGGCCGAGGCGCTTCGCCGCCGCGGCCTTGTTGCCGCCGCAGTCGGCGAGGGTCTGGGCGATCAGGTCGCGCTCGGCGGCGTCCATCCGGGTGCGGTAGCGCAAGGGTGCGAGCGGCGGCGCGATTGCCCGAACCCGGCGCGGATGGTAGAATTTTAGAATTCTACTAACCTCCGGCGTCCACGCCGGAGCGGCGCGGGCCGCGAAGCCCGCGCAGGGTTTCGGGAGCGGACCATGGCTCTGTTCGATTG
>QKGW01000572.1 GCA_003250275.1 Alphaproteobacteria bacterium | reverse complement strand
GCGTCGGCGGACTTGGCGGCGTCGGAAGTGAGGGCGTCGCGGCTGATCCGGTCGGCCCATTTGCGCGCGAGCGTCCAGTCTCCGGTCCACAACGCGACGCGTGCGGCGTCGGCGGCGATATCGACCGCGGGCGCGACCGCGAGCATCTCGGCGAGCGGCTGGGCGAGCAGCGGCGCGAGGGTTTGCCACGCCTCGCGGTCGGTGTGCGCCGCACCGAGCAGGCGGCCAAGCAGCGGCACCTTGTCCTCGGAGGTCTTGGCCGCCTGGAGCGCCTGCCAGTAGAGCGCATGGCCGCGCGGCCCGAGGGCGGGGGCCTTGAGCGCCTGCGCCTCGGTGAGGTCGTCGGCGCTGAACTTGACGCGCTCGTAGACCTTGGCGACCTCGGCGGCGGGGATCGCGCCGCGGCGCAGGCCGTATTCGACGCTCTGGAGGTGGCCCTCGCTCACCGCGCCCTCGGCGGGCACCGCGAGGCGCGCGAGCCAGGGGCGCTCGGCGAGCGGCGGCGCGTCGGGGAGCTTGATGCCGAGGCGGCGGTAGGCGGCGGCCTCGAAGATGCCCATGCCCTCGGGCACCGTCTTGAGCGCCGGGGTGCCGCGCCCGGAGAGCGCGGCGGCGATCGGCTGGTAGGCGTCGTCGATCGCACCGAGTTCGCCGAGCAGGCCGACGACGAGCTGGGCGCGCGCGGTATCGCCCGCGATCGCAGCGCAGACCGCGCTCGACTTCGACCACACCGGCGCGTCGTAGTCGCGCACGCCGTCGTCGGTGCGGGCGCAGGCGGCGTCGGCGGCGTCGGCGAGCCATTCGGCACGCATCGCGTCGCGTTCGATCGGTTCGGAGAGGATGCGCCTCGGCACCTCGGCGACGAGGCGGCGGGCGTCCTCGGCATCGCCCGCCTGGAGCAGCGCCTCGATGCGGGTGGTGGTGAGCACGCCGGGCGTCGCCGGCGCGCCGGGCAGGTTGATCGGCGCGGCGGCGGTGAGCAGAAGCTGGCGCGAGATGCCGCGCGCCGCGGGCGAGGCCGAGGCGGCGGGCAGCGCGCGCATCCGCGCGAGCGCGGCGGGGCGGGAGAGCGAGAACCAGGTCTGGCCGCCGAGGTCGCGTTCCCACGGCTCGGCTGAGCCGTGGCGCAGCGGGCCGACCGCCTCGACGTCGATGTCGGCGAGGCCGTCGATGGTGATGCCGGAGGGGGCGGTTTCGACCGGGGCGGGCCGCGCCGGGACGGGCGCGGGCGCATCCAAGGACGACGCGGGCGGGAACAGCGGCATCGGCGCCTGGGCGTAGACCTGCGCCGACGCGGGCGAGGCGGCGGCGATTACAGTCAAGGCTACCGCCCAGTCGCGCACGGCCCGCTTGGTCATCGCTATTCTCCTGGTCTTACTTGAAACGGTCGGCGGGGATCACCTTTTCCACCCGCGAGGTGGGCGCGGGCATGTCCCAGGTCGCGAGGAAGATCGCGCCCCCCGCCACGGCCAGAACGATGACGATCAGAATCAAACGCAGCAAGAAACCCACGGCTACCGTCTCCTTGGGAAAAAACCTGACACCGCCCGCCACCTCGCGGCGCGGCGCGCCATTTACGGGGCGCGCGTCGCAGTCTATCCTCTCGACGGCGGGCGTTCAACGCGCCCCGGAACCGTTTTTCGCCAACCACCGCACCCGAGAGATGTCCGACCCCGTCACCGCCCGCGTCGCCGCAATTCCCCGGACCATTGCCTTCGTCGGCCTGATGGGATGCGGCAAGAGCCATATCGGGCGGCGCGTCGCGGCGCAGCTCGGCCGCGAATTCTATGACTCCGACGCCGAGATCGAGCGCGCGGCGGGCCGCACCGTGCGCGAGATCTTCGCCGAGCTCGGCGAGCCCGCGTTCCGCGACGGCGAGCGCCGGGTGATCGCGCGGCTGATCGACGGCGCGCCCGCGGTGCTCGCCACCGGCGGCGGCGCGTTCGTCGACCCGACGACCCGCGCGACGCTGCTCGAAAAGGCGGTGTGCGTGTGGCTGCGCGCCGATCTCGACCTGCTCGTCTACCGCACCGCGGGCCGCACCACGCGCCCGCTCCTTCTCGCCGGGGATCCGCGTCAGATCCTTGGCGACCTCATCGAAAAGCGCTATCCCCTGTATGCGGAAGCGCCGGTCGTCGTCGACACCCGCAACGAAGCTTCCGAGATCACCACCGCGCGCGTGGTCGGGGCGATCGACGCCTATTGGCAAACCGAGGTCCGATGAAAGCCGAACCCGTTACCGTGACCGTGCCGCTCGGCGACCGGAGCTATCCGATCGTCGTCGGCGCCGGATTGATCGATCGCGCCGGCGAGATCGCCGCGCCGCTGCTGCGTCAGCCGCGCGTGCACATCGTTGCCGACGCCGCCGTCGCGCCGCTCTACCTCGACCGCCTGCAGGCGTCGTTCGCCGCCGCGGGGATCGCGAGTGCCGCGACCCTGGTGCCCTCGGGCGAGGCGTCGAAGAGCTTTTCCCAGCTCGAAACGCTGCTCGACGCGCTGCTCGACGCCCGCGTCGAACGCAAGACCACGCTGGTCGCGCTCGGCGGCGGCGTGATCGGCGACCTCACCGGCTTCGCCGCGGCGATCGCGCTGCGCGGCATCGACTTCATCCAGGTGCCGACCACCCTGCTCGCCCAGGTCGACAGCGCGGTCGGCGGCAAGACCGGCATCGACACCCGCCACGGCAAGAACCTCGTCGGCGCGTTCCATCAGCCGCTGCTGGTGCTCTCCGACACCGACACCCTCGACACCCTGCCGGTGCGCGAGGTGCGCGCGGGCTACGCCGAGGTGGCGAAATACGGCCTGATCGACCGCCCGGCGTTCTGGACCTGGCTCGAAGAAAACGGCCGCGCGGTGATCGGCGAAGGCGTCGACGCCCGCACCCGCGACGCCGCCCGCGCCTACGCGATCGCCGAGAGCTGCCGCGCCAAGGCCGCGATCGTCGGCGAAGACGAGCGCGAGAGCGGCCCGCGCGCGCTCCTCAACCTCGGCCACACCTTCGGGCACGCCCTCGAATCCCTCGCCGGGTTCGGCGACGCAGTGCGCCACGGCGAGGCGGTGGCGATCGGCATGGTGATCGCCTTCGCCCTCTCCGAGCGCGCCCGCCTGTGTCCGCCCGGCCGCGCGGTGCGCGTCGTCCGCCATCTCGCCGACGTCGGCCTGCCGACCTCGCCCGCCGAAATTCCGGTGGACTACACCGTCGAGGCGGTGTGGAACGCGATGCTCGGCGACAAGAAGGTCGCCGACGGGCGCATCGGCTTCGTCCTCGCGCGCGACATCGGCCAGGCGTTCACCTGCGCCGAGATTTCGCCCGAGACCGTGCGCGCCGCCCTCGCCGAGGCACTGGAGCCGCGACGATGATCGTCAGCACCATCGTCATCGTCGTCCTGTTGCTGCTGTCGGCGTTCTTCTCGGGCTCGGAGACCGCGCTCACCGCCGCCTCGCGCCCGTTGATGCGCGAGCTCGCCAAACAGGGCGACAAGCGGGCGGAAATGGTCAACCACATGGACCAGCACCGCGACCGCCTGATCGGCACGATCCTGCTCGGCAACAACGCGGTCAACATCAGCGCCTCGGCGCTCGCCACCAGCCTGCTGATCTCGTGGTTCGGCGAGGCCGGCATCGCGCTCGCGACCCTCGGGATGACGCTCCTGGTGCTGATCTTCTCCGAGATCCTGCCCAAGACCTACGCGATCCGGAACGCCAACTCGATGGCGCTGCGCGTCGCGCCGCCGATGCGCCTGCTCACCACCGTGCTCGCGCCGGTGATGATCGGCCTCAACGCGCTGATCGGGATGTTCCTCAAGCTCTTCGGGGTGAAGGAAACCGAGAAGTCGCTCGCCCAGCACCTCACCGAGCTGCGCGGCGCGATCGAACTCCACACCGAGGAGCAGGAGGAGGTCCGCCACGAGCGCGCGATGCTGCGCTCGATCCTCGAACTCTCCGACGTCGAGGTCGGCGAGGTGATGACCCACCGCCGCGACCTCGTCACCATCGACCTCGATGACCCGGTGGAGAGCATCGTCGCGGCGGTGCTCGACAGTTCGTTCACCCGGATTCCGCTCTACCGCGGCAACTCCGACGACATCGTCGGCGTGCTTCACGCGAAGGCGCTGTTCCGCGCGGTGCGCAGCGCGACCCAGCCGATCACCGCCGAGGACATCGCCGCGCTCGCGGCGAAGCCGTGGTTCATCCCCGACACCACCTCGCTGCTCGATCAGCTGCAGTCGTTCCGCACGCGACGCGAGCATTTCGCCATCGTCGTCGACGAGTACGGCTCGCTCCTCGGCATCGTCACCCTGGAGGACATCCTCGAGGAAATCGTCGGCAACATCGACGACGAACACGACATCGTCATCGCCGGCGTGCGCGCCCAGGCGGACGGTTCGTTCATCGTCGGGGGCGACGTCACCATCCGCGATCTCAACCGCGAATTCGAGTGGTCCCTGCCCGACGAGGAGGCGACCACGATCGCGGGCCTGGTGATCCACGAAAGCCAGCGCATCCCCGAACCGGGCCAGGTTTTCCGGTTCCACGGGTTCCGCTTCGAAATTCTCAGGCGGCAGCAGAACCGACTCATCAGTCTGCGCGTTACGCCTCCGGAATCGCACGCGGGGCGTTGACTTCGCGCCCGCCTCGACATAACGATTAATACTACACGACCGGGTAGGAATCCCGGCATCGGCATATCAGGAGATTTCAGAATGACCCAACCGATCTCGACGGTGATTCAGGGCCGCCAGCTCTACACCATTGCGAGTTCCGCCACCGCCCGCGAGGCGGCGCAATACCTTGAAGGCAAAGAGGTCGGCGCGGTCGCCGTGGTCGACGGCGGCGAGCTCAAGGGCATCCTCTCCGAGCGCGATCTGGTGCAGCGCATCATCGCCGTCGGCGCCGACGCCGGCAAGGTCAAGGTCGCCGAGATCATGACCGCCAACCCGGTGACGATGCAGGCCGGCAAGACCCTCGCCGATGCCCTCGACGTCCTGCGCGGCAGCAAGTTCCGCCACCTCCCGGTGATGGACGGCAAGACCCTGGTCGGGATGCTGTCGGTGCGCGACCTCTACGTCGCGATCAAGAACGAACTCGAGGACGACCTGCACGAGCGCGAAGCCCTGATCTTCGGCCTGCCGCAACTCTGAGATGACCGACGCCGCGCGCCGCCTGATCCACGAACGCACGATCACCTGCCGGGGATACGCGCGCGACGACGGGCTCTGGGAGATCGAGGGCGAGTTCCTCGACGTCAAGCACGAACGCTATACCGCCAACGACGGCGCGGCGCTGCCTCCGGGCGCGCCGCTTCATGCGATGACGCTCCGCCTCGTCATCGACGACGACGCGAAGATCCACGCTGCCGCCTCCACCATCGACCATGCGCCGTTCGAGAATTGTCCGGTCGCCGCGCCGCTCGCCGAGCGGCTCGTCGGCATGACCATCGGCAAGGGGTTCATGGCGGAGGCGCGCCGCGCGATCGGCGGCACCAAGGGCTGTCTGCACGTGATCGAACTGCTGGGAGAGGTCGCGGGCACCGCGTTCCAGACCCTTCACGCGGTGCGCTGGCGGCGGACCACGGTGGCGCGCGAACGGGGCGAGGCACCGGTCCGCCCAGGGATCATCGATACCTGTCACGCGCTCCGGGCCGATGGCCCGGTGGTCGCGGAGAAGTGGCCCGATTTCGCGCAAAAGGCGAATTCACAATCCGGCCGCGACGCGTAGAGATCCGCGGGGCGTCTCCCGCCCCGCGGGCATTCATTGCGCGGCCCGCGCTTCGCCGATCGGCGTTCCCAGGCGGTCGAGGAGTTCGTGGCTGATTCGCCTGCCGTGCCCGGCGCTGGCGTGCCCCTCGTCGGTGGCGGCGGCGCGGAAATACATCAGAGTAAAAACCCGCGTAGCCGCAGTCAGGCTCGACAAACCCCGTCGCTCGTCGATGAGGGAACACAACTCGTGGACCGTCATGTCCTCGCGTCGGCAAATCTCCCGCAACGCCTCCCACATTTCCTGTTCCAGGCGCATGGAGGTGCGTCGGCCGTTTACCGTCACATTACGATTCGATAAGGGATTCATGGTCCATCATACATAGGCTATAGGTCCCGATAGATAATCACACAGGGCCCGGTTTCTGCAACCATATAGTTAGCTCGCGCAAGCGACGACGATTTTTGATTGTCAGATCAAACATCGCGGGATGCCCGGAGAACGTGTGCACGAGACCGGTTTCGCGCAAGCTCTTATTTCCGATAAATTTCAGGGGAATGCAACCGCAACCGTCGCGCGGCGCAAACCCGGCGGTGGCCTTGCGCCACGGCGGGCGAATGCGCATAGTGTAGCGAGCGGCGGCGCGCGAAACGGCGCGGGATGCGGCGCGGAGTCGCGCGGAACGGCCTCGCCGCGGGCCGACGATCTCGATCGGACACGGCATCTCCGGAATTTCCGGGTGCACCTCGGCTGAATGGACGGAACGGCTACCCCGCTCCGCGGATTGGTATTGGTGGCGATGAAGGGCGTACGACGCAGCAAGCAGTTCCAGGGCGACCGGCCGGAGACGACCGCGACGCCGTGCGCGCACCCGGGATGCGCCCGTCCGGGCGTCTACCGCGCGCCGAGCGACCGCTCGCTGCGCGACTACATCTGGCTCTGCCTCGACCACGTGCGCGACTACAACTCCCGCTGGGACTACTACCGCGGCCTCTCCCAGGCGGAGATCGAGCAGGAACTCAAACGCGATACGGTGTGGCAACGCCCGACCTGGAGACTTGGCGACAAGGCCGCGACGGCCCATGTGTTCCGTCAGGGGCGCGCACGCGTGAACGACCCGTTCTCGGTATTCGAGGACGAGCCGAAGGATGCCGACAAGCGCCGCGAAAAGACCGCGGCGCCGCCGGGATCTCCCGCTTACGCCATGGAAATCTTGCAACTTGAACATCCTTTGACGCGACAAGCCCTGAAAATACGCTACCATGAACTGGTGAAGCGACATCACCCGGACCGACACGGCGGCGCTAAGGACGCCGAAGAACGTCTGAAAGTCATCAACGAAGCCTACGCCATTCTGCAGCGGCACCTCGACGCCGGTGCGCGCAAGACGGCGGTGTGACCCACCGCGGGCGCGGGCGGAACCGATCAGAACGGAAAATGACCCAATTGCAGCCGACCGAAGCGACCCCGAACTGCCCCGACATCGAGGTTTCGGTGCGCGACGTGTTCGACATCGACAGCGACCTCAAAGTTCCCGCGTTCAGCAGCGGCACCGAGCACGTGCCCGACGTCGACGAGACCTACTGCTTCGACCCGACCACGACGCTCGCGATCCTCGCCGGGTTCGCCCACAACCGCCGCGTGATGGTGCAGGGCTACCACGGCACCGGCAAGTCCACCCACATCGAGCAGATCGCGGCGCGCCTCAACTGGCCGTGCATCCGCATCAACCTCGACAGCCACGTCTCGCGCATCGATCTGATCGGCAAGGACGCGATCGTGCTGAAGGACGGCAAGCAGGTCACCGAATTCCGCGAGGGCATCCTCCCCTGGGCGCTGCAACGCCCGATGGCGCTGGTGTTCGACGAATACGACGCCGGACGCCCGGACGTGATGTTCGTGATCCAGCGCGTGCTCGAGGTCGAGGGCCGTCTGACCCTGCTCGACCAGAACAGCGTGATCCACCCGCACCCGGCGTTCCGCCTGTTCTCGACCACCAACACCATCGGCCTGGGCGACGCCACCGGCCTCTACCACGGCACGCAGCAGATCAACCAGGGCCAGATGGACCGCTGGAACATCGTCGCGACGCTCAACTACCTCGCCCCCGAGCGCGAGGAGGCGATCGTCCTGCGCAAGCTGCCGGGCTACGGCAGCGACCTCGGCCGCAAGACCCTCGGCGCGATGGTCGCGGTGGCGGGGCTGACCCGCACCGGCTTCATCAACGGCGACGTCTCGACGGTGATGAGCCCGCGTACCGTGCTCACCTGGGCCGAGAACGCGCAGATCTTCGGCGGCGATACCGCGCTCGCGTTCCGCCTCACCTTCCTCAACAAGTGCGACGAGACGGAGCGGCCGCTGGTCGCCGAGTACTACCAGCGCTGCTTCGGCAAGGACCTGCCGGACGCCGCCGCACCGCTCGGCCTGTCGTCGCGCCAGGCATAACGCCGATGAACGCGGCGACACCCGACGACGCCGAAACCGTCGAGGACTTCAAGCGGGCCCTCGCCGGTTGCGTGCGCGCGCTCTCCGGACGCCCCGAGGTGGAGGTGAGCTTCGCCCCCGGCGCCGCCGCGGTGGTCGGCGGGCGGGTGCAGCTGCCGGTGCCGGTCGGCGGGCTCGAACCCACGATGGTGCCGCGCCTGCGCGGCGTCGCCGATGCCGCCGCGCTCAAGCTCCGCTACCACGACGAAATCACCCACCGCCGCTTCGCGCCGATGGGCGCCGACGCGGTGAAGGTGTTCGACGCGCTCGAAACCGCGCGCACCAACGCGCTCGGTGGCCGCGCGCTCGACGGCGTGCGCGACAACCTCGCCGCCTCGCTCGACGGCACGCTGCGCGCCCGCGGTCTGCAAACCTGCCTCAAGGCCGACCAGGTGCCGCTCGCCGACGCGCTCTACTGCGCCGCGCTCGCGCGCTTCATGAAGGGCGACGTGCCGCCGCCCGCGGCCCACGTCGCCGACCTCTGGGAAGCCGCCGCCGACCCCGAGACCGTCGCGATCCTCGACCAGCTCACCGAGGCGATCGCCGACCAGACCGCCTACGCCCGCGCCGCGCGCCACCTGCTCGCCGACATGGACATCGAGCCCGAGCTCGAACCGCAGGACGCCGACCAGGCGGAATCCGACAACGCCGACGACGGCGACGGCGCACCGCCCGACGCCCAGCAGGGCAGCGGCGAGGAAGGCGATTCGTCGATGGAGGCGGCCGCCGCCTCGGCGATGGCCGCCGACGCCGAGGGCGCGCTGATCGAGGACGACGACGAGAGCCTCGCGATCGACGCCGAGGGCGCCGACGAGGCGGGCGGCCCCTCCGCCGAGACGCGCCGCGAGGACCCGTTCGCGCCGCCCGGCATGGGCTCCTACTACACCGCCTACACCACCCAGCACGACGAAGTGATCGCCGCCGCCGAACTCGCCGACGAGATCGAGCTCGGCCGCCTGCGCCAGTTGATGGACCGCCAGCTCCTGCCGCTGCAGGGGGTGATCGCGCGGCTCGCCAACCGCCTGCAGCGCCGCCTGATGGCGCGCCAGCTGCGGAGCTGGGAGTTCGACCAGGAGGAAGGCATCCTCGACGCCAGCCGCCTCGCGCGCATCGTCGCGACGCCGACCCACAGCCTGTCGTTCAAGATCGAGCACGAGACCGACTTCCGCGACACCGTGGTGACGCTGCTGATCGACAATTCGGGGTCGATGCGCGGCCGCCCGATCACCGTCGCCGCGCTCTCCGCCGACATTCTCGCGCGCACCCTCGAACGCTGCGGCGTCAAGGTCGAGATCCTCGGCTTCACCACCCGCGCGTGGAAGGGCGGTAAATCGCGCGAGGACTGGGACCGCGCCGGACGCCCGGCCGGCCCGGGCCGCCTCAACGACCTCCGCCACATCGTGTTCAAGAGCGCCGACACCCCCTACCGCCGCGCCAAGAAGAACCTCGCGCTGATGCTGCGCGAGGGCATTCTCAAGGAGAACATCGACGGCGAGGCGCTGATGTGGGCGCACAAGCGCCTGCTCGCGCGTACCGAGAAGCGCCGCGTGCTGATGGTGATCTCCGACGGCGCGCCGGTCGACGATTCGACGCTTTCGGCCAACACCGGCATCTACCTCGAACGCCACCTGCGCGAGGTGATCGCGTGGATCGAGGCGACCTCGCCGGTGCAGCTCACCGCGATCGGCATCGGCCACGACGTCACCCGCTACTACCGCCGCGCGGTGACCATCGTCGACGCCGAGGAACTCGGCGGCACGCTCCTCTCCGAGCTTACCAACCTCTTCCTCGACGACGATGGCCGCGCCCGCGCCGGCCGGGTGTTCTAGCCGCCTAGAACAGCGGGCGGCCCTTGCGGGTGCAGACGATGTTCTGGTAGGCGAAGATCTCGCAATGCGAGGGGACGTACTGTACGAGCGGCAGCACCCCCTCGGGGAGCAGCCGGAAGAAGTCGTACTCCGGCAGGAAATCCCAGAAATCCTTGAAGAACCGCCGCGAGATCACGTTCATTTCGTTGAACTCGAAATGGATGACGTCGACCCGCCCGTCGCGGATCAGCGGTTCCGCGCCTTCGAGCACCGCGTATTCGTGCCCCTCGGTATCGATCTTCAAAAGGTCGATATAACGGACCTCGTATTCCTCGGCGATGTCGGCGACGGTGCGCACGCCGACGCGGTGCGAGACCGACGGCGCGTGGTGAATGGTCTCGATCACCTCGCGGTAGAGCGAGGCGTGGCTGGTGCCGTCCATGTCGCGGTAGTCGAAGATTTCGAGCTCGCCGGCGCGGTCGCCGAGGGCGACGTTCAGCGCCTCGACCTGCGGATTGGCGAGGAAGTCGGACAGGCGGGCGAAGTTCCGCGGGTGCGGTTCGAAGGCGAAGACGTGGGCGAGCGGGCAGCGCCGCAGCACGTCGCGGGTGTAGGCGCCGACGTTGGCGCCGACGTCGAACACCACCGGCACCTTGACCGACGCGGCGAAGCGATCGAGGAACCACGCCTCGCCGCTCTCCTCCGGGGTAGCGAAATTCAGAATGCCGAACGCGCTGAGCGCGCGGTAATACGCGTTGAACCTCTGCATCGAACCGGGCTCCGCCTGCGTTTCCGGAGCCTTGGTAGCATATGCCGAGCTTTCGTCAACATGGGCGGCGTCACACCCGCACCCGATTCGCATAAGAAAAACGGGCGTTCTCGCTTGAGAACGCCCGTTTTTTCGTCTGCCCGGAGGCAGGGATCACGCCGCGGCGGCTTCCTTGCTCGCCTTCGCCTTCTTCAGGCGGCGCTTGATCTTCAGCGCGTCGGCGGTGAGCTTGGCATCGGAGGTGCCGAGCAGGAAGGCATCGAGACCGCCGTTGTGCTCGATCGTGCGCAGGCCGTTCACCGAGAGGCGCAGACGCACCGGAACGCCCAGCACTTCGCTCTGCAGCGAGGTTTCCTGGAGGTTCGGCAGGAACCGACGACGAGTCCTGTTGTTGGCGTGACTGACGTTGTTGCCGGTCTGCACACCCTTACCCGTGATGGCGCAACGACGAGCCATGACACAATCCTTCCGCAAATGAAACGCCTTCAAGAGGCCGTGGTTCTACAAGGCGAACCCGCGCGCGTCAAGCGAAAACCGCCGATTGCGCCGGGGCTCCGCCGGTTCAGGGAAACAGCTTGTCGATGTCGGCCTGGTTCGACTGGCCGTTGCCCTCGAACATCTTGTCGACATCGTCCTGCGAGACGCCGTGGCCCGCGAGTTGCGGTCCGTTGAGCAGCGCCGCGTCCCCGGTCGGGCCTTCGCCTTCGGGGTTGATCTTGGCGAGCACGTCGCGCCCCCACATGCCGATCAGCGCGTTGACGCGCTCTTCGACAAACTTGAGCGAGCGCACCACCTTGGTGATGCGCTGCCCGGTGATGTCCTGGAACGAACAGGCGGTGAAGATCTCGCCGGCATGGGTGTCGACCCGGCCGAGGACGTCGAGCACCGCCGATTCGGTGGTGAGGCTGCGCGCCTGCTCCACCGCCTCGCCGATCGCCTCGACGTTCTCCATGATCGTGTTGGTCGCGGCCTCGGTGTGCTCGACGATCGCGTCGAGTTCGTCGCTCATCTGGTCGAAGCGGTCGCCCGTCTCGCCCGGACGCCGGATCGCCGCGATCTCGCGCCGGATCTTCTGGATATGGTCGAACAGCCCCACCAGCTCGCGCTTGAGGACCTCGACTTCCTGATCGCCCACCTTGGTCATACCGTCTTCCGCCGTTTCGAAACTTCGCCCGTCAGGGACGATAGCTGCCTTTGACGAAGGCTTCCATCATCGCTTTCGCCGCCGCCGACGGCGTCGCCCGCGAATGCGCGACCTCGCCTTCGAGGCTGCCGATCATCGCGTTGACCGAGGGATGCGCGCGCAGCGCCTCCATCAGGTTGTCGCCGACCTCGGACCACATCCAGTCGCGCGCCTGCGACATCCGGCGCTTCTCGAAATCGCTGTCTTCCTGCATCGTCGTCTTGAAGTCGTCGAGGGTCTCCCACACCGTGTCGATGCCGCGCGATTCGATCGACGACACCTTGAGCACCGGCGGGATCCACTTCGAGTTCGACGGATAGAGCAGGGTCAGCGCGTTGGTGTACGAACCCTTGGCACGGTCCGCCGCCCTTTCGAGATCGCCGTCGCACTTGTTGACGACGAGCACGTCGGCGAGTTCGACGATGCCCTTCTTGATCCCCTGAAGCTCATCGCCGCCGCCCGGCACCAGCACCAGCACGAACACGTCGGTCATCTGCGCCACCGCGACCTCGGACTGGCCGACGCCGACGGTCTCGACGAGGATGATGTCGTAGCCCGCCGCTTCGCACACCAGCATCGCCTCGCGGGTGCGGCGCGCGACGCCGCCGAGCGTGGTGCCCGAGGGCGTCGGACGGATGTAGGCGTTGGGATTGGTGGCAAGGTGCTCCATGCGGGTCTTGTCGCCGAGGATCGAACCCTTGGTCTTGGGGCTCGACGGGTCGATCGCGAGCACCGCGATGCGATGGCCCTCGCCGGTGACGTAGGTGCCGAACGCCTCGGTGAAGGTCGACTTGCCCGCGCCGGGCACGCCCGAAAGGCCGATGCGCAGCGACTTGCCGGTGTGCGGCAGGAGCTTGGTGAGGAGTTGATCGGCAATCTCGCGATGATCGTGGCGCTTCGATTCGATCAGCGTGATCGAGCGCGCCAGCGCGAGGGTGTTGCCGGTGATCACCCCTTCGTACAATTCGTCGACATCGTATTGCGGCCCCGCCTGCCGCGTCACCACCCGCGTCGTATTGAGCGTCGTCACGGTCGCTTCCCCCTATGATTTGGGCTTCTCGTTGAAAAACGCCTGCATTGCCACGGCGGTTAACTTCCGCCTGGTTTCTTCGTCGAGACCGGCCAGGACCGACTGCTGAGCCTTGTGAATGGCCATAGCGTTACGGATCAGTGCGGCGCGTCCGATCGAGGGATCGACGCGCCCGGGATCCCGCAGGAGCGGGCCCGCCTCTTCGATATGTTCGCCGTGAGCGATCTGCGCCACCGCGGCATCGACGGCGCGCGCGAGCTCGGACTCGGTCTTCGGCTCGGGCGGCGGAGGCGATGCGGGCTCGCGCGGGAGCTGCGGCTCCTGACGCTGCGCCGCGTGGTAGGCATCCATCTTTTCGCGCGCCTGCTTCGACATAAACAGACGGAGCAGGCTATTTCGGAGCCAACGCATTTCCGCAACTGACACTTTGCGCTCTCTTCGGCGAGCGCGAGTGTAGAGCATGTTCGCAACGGGGGCCAAGCCTTTTCCCGGCCCGAACCCCGCCGATTCAGGCCTCGCCGCGGCGGCGGCGCACGTTACGCAGTTGCGGCAGCACGATCATCGCAGCGAGCGCCGCGAGACCACCCAACGTGGTCGGACCAAGGCCCACGAGCACGTAACCCGCGAGGAACACCCCGGCCACCGCCACGGTCATCAGCATCATCGGCGTGCCGTAGCGGAGGAAGCGCAGGAACGGCATGTGGTGGCCGTCCTTTTCGAGGATGCCGACGGTGGTGACGTTGGCGGACGCGCCGATCAGGGTGCCGTTGCCGCCCAGGCACGCGCCGAGCGCGAGCGCCCACCACAGCACCTCGGAGGTGGTGACGAGGTCGGCGGGATCGACGCCGGTGGCGAGGATCTCGGCGTCGAGCGTGGTGATCAGCACCTTGACGATCGCCACCGCGGCGATGGTGTAGGGAATGTTGTCGACCACCGCCGAAAGCACCGCGCTCGCAACCAAGATGATCAGCGCGGCGACGAGCAGCTTGAACTGCCAGACCAGGCCGAAGTTGGCGGACACCGCCTCGACCATGTCCTGCAACAGCGACGCGGCGCTGCCGATCAGGCCGGTGTGCTCGGCGGAGCTGATCAGCATGAAGAGGAAGATGAAAAAGCCGAGGGTCAGCCACTCGATGCCGCGCTCGAAGGCGTGGGTGAAGGCGTGCTCGGCGACCTTGGCGCTGGCGGAACGGCGGAGGATGAGATGGCGCCCCGCCATCGTCAGCACCGCGCCGCAGAACGCGACGATGCCGACCGGCAGGTGGGTGAGGCTGTGGGTGAAGAAGCCGATGAAGATCAGCCCGATCATCGACACCGTCCAGGCGAGCACCTTGGGCTGGGCGAGTTCGACCTCGCCGATCGCGCCCTTCGCCATCACGTGGGCGCCGCCGAGTTCGCGGCGGCTCACCCAGAGCGCGGTCAGCAACATGCAGGCGAGCATCACCATCGAGGGCACCGCGAGGTACTTCAGGAATTCCATGAACGCGAGGTCGGCGGCGACGCCGATGATGACGTTGGGCGGATCGCCGATCAGCGTCGCGGTGCCGCCGATGTTCGACGCCATGATCATCGGCATCGCGATCGTCCACACCGAAACCCGGAGCGCGCGCGCCACCTTGGCGACCACCGGGGTCATGAACAGCACGGTGGTGACGTTGTCGGCGAAGGCGGAGAACACGCCGCAGCCGATCACGATGATCGCGAGCATCGGCACCGCGCGCCCGCGCGCCGCGGTCGCCATGTGCGCGGTCATCCAGTCGAAGACGTGGGTCTCCATCAGCACCGAGACGATGATCATCATCGAGCCGAGGAGGAAGATGACGTTCCAGTCGACCGAGGCGACGGCGGTGCCGAAGTCCATCACATGATGCGGCGTGACGATCGAGATCACCAGGAGCGCCGCGGTGATCGCCGCGACCGCGAGGGTCTTGTGAAACACCTCGACGATCAGCGCGAGAAACAGCACGCCGAGAAACGCCGCGACGATGCCCTGCGCCGTCGGGTCGGTCGAATAGACGAACCCGCCGCCCTCGGACGCCGACGCGGCCGAAGGAAACACCCCCCACAATGCGCAAACGAGCGCGACGCTACGCAACGACAAACCCTGCATCGGCGAGGCGAGACGCCTGCCGATCTCCGAAAGGAGACACTTCGTCATCTTTACAAACCGTCGTGATGTTGGCCCGGCCCGGGACGGCCGCGAACCCCCAATGCAATTTCGCGGCCGGGAGACCCTAGGGACCAAGACGCCGGATCGCAAGAGCAACTTTCACCCGAGGCGAAATCCAATTGCGGCGAAACCGACAAACCTGCGTCGCAACACCACAAAAAAAAGCACCGGGCCGAAGCCCGGTGCTCTTTCCGTTCCGAAGGACGATACCGATTACTCGGCAGCGGCCGCCGGAGCGCCGTTCAGGATGTCGAGAACCTTACGGGCGCAGGTCGGCAGGTGGGTGCCCGGGCCGAACACGGCCTTGACGCCAGCCTTGAAGAGGAAGTCGTAGTCCTGGGCCGGGATAACGCCGCCACAGAACACCACCGGCTCCTTCACACCGAGCTTCTTCATCTCAGCGATGAGAGCCGGGGCGAGGGTCTTGTGACCGGCAGCGAGCGAGGACACGCCGACGACGTGCACGTCGTTCTCGACGGCCATCTTCGCGGCCTCTTCCGGGGTCTGGAACAGCGGGCCGACGTCAACGTCGAACCCGAGGTCGGCGAAGGCCGAAGCCACCACCTTCTGACCACGGTCGTGACCGTCCTGACCCATCTTCACGATGAGCATACGCGGACGACGGCCTTCCTTCTCGGCGAACGCGTCGATGTCCTTCTTGAGGGCATCGAACTCGCTGTCGCCTTCGAACGCGGCGCCGTACACGCCGGAGACGGTGCGGATCTGCGCGTTGTAACGGCCGACGACCTTCTCGATCGCGTAGGAGATTTCACCGACGGTGGCGCGAGCGCGGGTCGCGGTGACGGCGAGATCGAGGATGTTGCCTTCGCCGGTCTCGGTCGCCTTGGTGATGGCGTCGAGGGCGGCCTGGCAGGCCTGCTCGTCACGCTTCGCACGGATTTCCTTGAGGCGGGCGATCTGCGACTCGCGGACCGCGGTGTTGTCGACCTCGAGGATCTCGAGCGGCTCTTCCTTGGCGAGCTTGTACTTGTTCACGCCAACGACGACTTCGGTGCCGCGGTCGATGCCGGCCTGACGGCGGGCAGCGGCCTCTTCGATCTTCAGCTTCGGCATACCGGATTCGATCGCCTTGGCCATGCCGCCGAGCTCGGCGACTTCGTCGATGAGCTTCTGGGCTTCGACGATCAGCGAGTGGGTCAGGCTCTCGACGTAGTAGGAGCCAGCCATCGGATCGACGGTGTTGCAGATGCCCGACTCTTCCTGAACGATGATCTGGGTGTTACGGGCGATACGAGCCGAGAACGGGGTCGGCAGCGCGATCGCTTCGTCCAGAGCATTGGTGTGCAGGGACTGGGTGCCGCCAAGAGCAGCCGCCATGCATTCGATGGTGGTGCGGATGACGTTGTTGTAGGGGTCCTTCTCGGTGAGCGAGACGCCCGAGGTCTGGCAGTGCGTGCGCAGGGCAAGCGAAGCCGACTTCTTCGGGTTGAACTGGCTCATCAGGTTCGCCCAGAGGTAACGGGCGGCGCGCAGCTTCGCGATTTCCATGAAGAAGTTCATGCCGATCGCGAAGAAGAACGACAGACGCGGAGCGAACGCATCGACCGGCAGGCCGGTGGCGATCGCCGCCTTGGCGTACTCGAGACCGTCGGCGAGGGTGAACGCGAGCTCCTGGACCGCGGTCGCGCCGGCTTCCTGCATGTGGTAGCCGGAGATCGAGATCGAGTTGAAGCGCGGCATGTTCGCCGAGGTGTAGGCGATGATGTCGGAGATGATCCGCATCGACGGCTGCGGCGGGTAGATGTAGGTGTTACGAACCATGAACTCCTTGAGGATGTCGTTCTGGATCGTACCGGCCATGTCCTTGAGGTCCGCACCCTGCTCCTGACCGGTCACGATGTAACCGGCGAGCACCGGGATCACGGCGCCGTTCATGGTCATGGAGACGGACATCTGGTTCAGCGGAATACCGTCGAACAGGATCTTCATGTCTTCGATCGAGTCGATCGCCACGCCGGCCTTGCCGACGTCGCCGACCACGCGCGGGTGATCGGAGTCATAGCCGCGGTGGGTCGCCAGGTCGAACGCCACCGACACGCCTTGCTGACCGGCGGCCAGGTTGGCGCGGTAGAAGCGGTTGGACTCTTCGGCGGTCGAGAAACCGGCGTACTGACGGATGGTCCACGGGCGGGCGGTGTACATCGACGCGCGCGGGCCGCGGGTGAACGGCGGCAGGCCCGGGAAGGTGTTGATGTGCTCGAGACCCTCAAGGTCCTCGGCGGTGTACAGCGGCTTCACCGGAATACCTTCCGGGGTGGTCTTGACCAGGCTTTCCCAGGTCTTACCCTTCAGGTCCTTCGAGACGGCTTCTTCCCAGGCAGCCCGGGACTGTTCGAATTTAACGGCCATTGTGAAATTTCCCCTATTGAAGGGCGAACGCCCCTGCCGGTTTTCCGGCTTTTTGGGGGTTCGCGAGCGGCGGCATTATACCCGAAAAGGCTGGGCTGTCTACGGAACCCGCTGGATTTTTCAAGCCCCCCTTCACAAGAAACTGCGGGGGGGTCACATTGGTCTCCGCCCGCACTCTCGCGGATGCGGGCAAGTCTCTCCGATTCATAAGAAAGATCGCCGTCATGCGTTTCGGTCCCGGGCTCTACCGCCACATTCAAGCGTGCAACGCCATCGCCCCCGGCGAGCGGCCGCCGCTGGTCGCCGGAGGGCGAGCGATTGCATGGCCTTCCACCCTTGCGCGTGGGGAAATGGCGAGTCTCCCGGAAGCGTTCGTCGACGTCGGCGACCATTGGGAATTCTCCCCCGACTGCGACGAAAACGCCTCCAGAACCAAGGCGTTGGAGACCCTGTGCGCGCGCCTCAGGGCGCGCGGCGCGCTGTGTCCGCCGCGCAACGAGGCCTACGCCGTGACCACCGAGTGGGGCGCGCCGGTGCTCGCCACCCTCGACCGCGGCGCGTCCGAGACGATCGGCATCCGCGCCTTCGGCGTCCATCTCAACGGCTACCTCCGCCGCGCCGACGGGCTTCACCTCTGGGTCTCGCGCCGCGCGCGCGACAAGAAGGTCGCGCCCGGCAAGCTCGACAACATGGTCGCGGGCGGCCAGCCCGCCGGTCTCTCGCTCAAGGACAACCTGATCAAGGAATGCGGCGAGGAGGCCTCGCTCGCCCCCGAGCTCGCGGCGCGCGCGCTGCCGGTGGGGCTGGTACGCTACTGCTTCTCGACCGAGACGGGCCTCAAGCCCGACACCCTGTTCTGCTACGACCTCGAAATGCCCGAGACGGTGATCCCGACGCCGAACGACGACGAGAGCGAGGGCTTCGAACTCTGGCACGTGAACGACGTGCTCGACGCCCTCGCGTCGAGCTGGGAGTTCAAGTTCAACGTACCCCTGGTGATTCTCGACTTCGCCCTGCGCCACGGCGTGCTCACTCCGGAAAACACCGCCGAGTATGCCGCGATCGCCGCCGGGCTGAGGCGCGATTTCCCCGAATCCCGCCCATAAGGGCGGCGACGCACGGACCATTTGCGGGCAAAGTGCGGCGAGCCCACCGGAAGGACTGTTCCCGCCCATGCTGTTTCTCGAGTTCGAGGACGCGATCGCGACTTTGGAGGCCGAGCTCGCCGAATTCCGCCACGGCGGCGGCGGCGAGGACGAAGCGCGCCTGCAGGCGCGCATCGACCGCCAGCTCGAAACCCTCTACGGCCGCCTCACCCCGTGGCAGACGGTGCAGGTGGCGCGCCACCCCGACCGCCCCGCGGCGCGCGACCTGGTGCGCGCGATCGCGGGCGGCTTCATCGCGCTCGCGGGCGACCGCGCCGGCCACGACAGCCCGCACGTCACCGGCGGCATCGCGCGGGTGCGCGACTACGGCGTGGTGCTGATCGGCCACGACCGCGCGCGCGAAGCCGACGACGACGGCACCGCGCTCAAGAAGATCGAACGCCTGATGCGTCTCGCCGAGCGCTTCCGCCTCCCCACCGTGATCGTCGCCGACGGTGCGTGCGGCGACGCCGCCGGTCTGCGCGCCTGCCTCGACGCCGCGCTCGATCTGCGCGTGCCGTTGATCGCGGTGGTCTCGGGCGCGCTCGCCGGGCCGGGCGCGGCGCTGCCGCTCGCCGCCGACGCGGTGCTGATGCTCCAACACGCCAGCCTCTCGCCGGTCACGCCCGAGGAAGCGGCGCGCACCTACTGGCCCGCCGCGGGCGACCCCGCGCGCAACCTCGCCGCCGCCGCCGAGAGCCTTCAGCTCACCGCCTCGGCGCTCGCCGCTCAGGGTCTGGTCGATGCGGTGATCGCCGAACCGGCGGGCGGCGCGCACCGCCACCCGCGCGCCGCCGCCGCCGCGATCGCCGCGGCGATCCTCGCGCGCCTCGAAACCGTGCGGCTGGTCGACGGCGGGCTTCTGCGGGCAAAGCGCCGCGAGCGTCTCGCCGGGTTCGGGCGCGCCTGAAAATTCCCGCGATTTTTGTCTTGCACCCACCCGGGGAAACGAGTATCTAAACGCCCTCGCCCGCACCCAGCGGGCCAAGGCAAGCGCCCGTAGCTCAATTGGATAGAGCATCTGACTACGGATCAGAAGGTTGGGGGTTCGAATCCTCCCGGGCGCGCCAGCCTCTCCCACCCGCCGCTTCGGCGGGTTTTTTGTTGCCTACTCGGCGGCGACCTTGGCGACCGGCTGCACCGGGCGGAGAATCCAGCGGTCGGAGGCACGGCGCCACGCCTTGCGCGCCGGGTCCTCGAGGAAGCGATAGGTCAGCACCGAAAGCACGTAGGTGCCGAACAGGGCGGCGATCAGCGACGCCACCACCGATGCCGGGCTGGGGCCGAACAGGTGGGGAAAGATGAACGACACCACCGGCGTCGCCACCACGGTGTGGAGCATGTAGGTCGAATAAGTCAGCTCCGAGAGGCCGGAGAAGCCTTTCCACGCGGGCACCAGCGCGACGCCCTTCTCGTCCGCGACGAAGCAGGCGAACACCGCAAGCGCGACGAGAACGTGCGACACCGCCTCCGGCAGGTCGGACATCAGCACCGCGACCATCACGAAGAACGCCGCATTGCCGAGCACGCGAATCGCCCGGTCGCTGACGAAGCGCACCCACACCGCGCGGTGCAGATAGGTGTAGACGCCGAAGGAGAACCCCACCACCGCGCGCAGCACGAAGGTGGCGTTGTATTCGGGCGGCTGGGCGAAGGCTTCGAGGCTGGCGAAGGTCACGAGGGTGGCGAACAGCGAGATCAAAGCCACCGCGACCGCACCCCACACCACCGAGCCCTGGATCACCCACAGCAACACCGGGAAGACGAGATAGCAGAAGAACTCGGCGCTCACCGACCAACTCACGTAGTTGAACGAGAACCCCTCGCCGAAGCCCCAGGCGTGGATGAGCAGCAGGTTGGGAACGAGGTCGTCGAAGTTGTAGCGCTCGGGGTTGATCACCTGCGCCGCGTCGGCGAGGACGAAGCAGCCGATCACCACGTAGAACATCAGCGTCGCGAAATGCAGCGGGTAGAGCCGCGCGAGGCGCAACGAGAGGAAATTGGCATAGCGCCGCCCGGTGTTCAGGCGGCCGCCGTAGACCATCGCGATGACGATCCCGGAAATTACGAAAAACAGGTCGACGAAGAGCGGGAACTGCCGCGTGAACGGCCCGGTCGCGGGAAAGACCTGCGAGAGATAGATGTTGTAGTGGAAAAGGACGATGCCGACCGAAGCGATCAGGCGCAAACCGTCGAGGTTCTTGTAGGACTGGTGGACCGCCGGCGGCGGCGCGATCCAGCCGGCGATACGGGACAAACCCGTCACCTCCGTCGCCCCCGCGCCCCGCGTCGCCCACGACAACGCCATTCTGCGCCTCGCCAAAGTGATGGTGGATCCATTTGAAATGGCCACCGCGCCGTCATTGACAAGGGTGGGGAACGAAATTGGGTAGGTTAGGCTGACCTAATTCAAATGAATGCGCCGTAGAAGCCCGGTTCCGCGAGCGGCGGCTCGTGCGGCGGCTCCTCCACAGGCGCGAGCCGATGCACGATTGCGCGGGCGACCTCGCGGGTACCGGTGACGATCGAGTTCGCGCCCATGTCGGCCATGTGCTGGGCGTCGGCCTCGGTGTAGGCGCGCGCAAGAATTTCGAGCTCCGGATTGGCGGCGCGCGCCTGCTGCACCACCTGCCCGGCCTCGAACGCCTGCGGAATCGCAACGACGAGCTGGCGCGCCCCGGCGACGTTGGCGGCGGCGAGAATCTCCTCGGCGGCGGCATTGCCGACCAGCACCTCGACCTCCTCGCCGCGTAGGCGCTCGGCGCGGGTGTAGGACTCCTCGATCACCAGGAACGGCATCGCACGCTCGCGCAGCGCCGCGACGACGCGCCCGCCGACCTCGCCCGACCCGACCACCACGACGTGGCCGGAGAGCGCGGTGACCGGCGGCGGCTCCTCGACGTTCTCCTCCTGCTCCGGTTCCGCCGCGTCCGGCTCCGGCTGCGCCGCCGCCTGCGCGGCCTGGGCGCGTTCCTCGATGCGCGCGCGCACCCGGTCGACGAGGAGGAAGGCGAGCGGATTGAGCAGGATCGACAGGATCGCGCCAGCGAGGATGAGGTTGCGCGCCTCCTCGGAAAGAATGCCCTGGCGCACCCCAAGCTCGGCGAGGATGAACGAGAACTCGCCGATCTGCGCGAGGCTCGCGGAGATCGTCAACGCGGTGCCGACCGGGTGACGGAACGAACGGACGATGACAAATGCCGCCGCCGACTTACCGATCAGGATGATGAACAGCACCGCGAGCACCGGGCCGGGGTTCTTGACGATTTCGAGCGGATCGAAGAGCATCCCGACCGAAACGAAGAACAGCACCGCGAAGGCGTCGCGCAGCGGCAGGGTCTCCTGCGCGGCCTGGTGCGAAAGCTCGGATTCGCTCAGCACCATGCCGGCGAAGAACGCGCCGAGGGCGAGCGAAACGCCGAACACCACGGTCGCGCCCCAGGCGACGCCGAGCGCGATCGCGAGCACCGCGAGGCGGAACAGCTCGCGCGAGCCCATGTGCGCGACGCCGTGCAGCATCCACGGGATCA
This sequence comes from Alphaproteobacteria bacterium, assembly GCA_003250275.1. Lineage (GTDB taxonomy): Bacteria > Pseudomonadota > Alphaproteobacteria > Rhodospirillales > Rhodospirillaceae > Oleispirillum. The sequence goes on along the minus strand of QKGW01000572.1, from coordinate 1,349 downwards.
CCCGCCGCCCGACCACCACCATCAGCACCACGAACACCGCGACCTTGGCGAGGGTGAAGCCGACGATGCCCCAGAGGCCGAGGCCGAACTCGGCGGCGAGGCGCGCGGCGAAAACGTCGCCGCCCTCCTCGCCCGCGGTTCCGGCGAGGGCGGGCAGCAGCACCAGCACCAGCACCATCGCGACGTCCTCGACCACCAGCCAGCCGACCGCGATGCGGCCGCGGTTGGTGTCGAGCAGGCGGCGCTCTTGCAGCGCGCGCAACAGCACCACGGTACTCGCGACCGAAAGCGCGAGGCCGAACACCGCCGCCTCGATCAGCGGCCAGCCCATCAGTTCGGCGACGCCGACGCCGAGCAGGGTGGCGACCGCGATCTGCGCGAGCGCACCCGGCACCGCGACCCCCGAGACCGAGGCGAGATCCTTCCACGAAAAGTGCAGCCCGACGCCGAACATCAGCAGGATCACGCCGATTTCGGCGAGCTGGGAGGCGAGGTTCTGGTCGGCGACGAAGCCGGGCGAATGCGGCCCGACGACGATGCCGGCGAGGAGATAGCCGATCAGCGGCGAAATCCGGAAGCGCGCCGCGAGCGCGCCGAACACGAACGCGAGGCCGATGCCGACGACGATGGTGGAGATCAGCGGCGTGACGTGGTTCATCGGCGGCATCCGGCAGGGGGTCTCGGGGAAGGCCCACAAAGAATGGGGTCGCGGCGCCCTCTCCCGCAAGAGCGCCGCGACCGGATCAGAAGCCGAAGGTGAAGATCGCCAACCCTCCGGCGAGCGCGCCGAGCGGCGTCACCCACCACTGCCGCTTGGGATTGATCGCCGCCGCCGAGAACAGCCAGACGCCGAGGCCGACCTTGGCCGAGGCGGCGAGCGCGAGCAGCGGCGTCGCCGAGATTTGCAGCATCGACGGATTGGCGATGAAGCCGAGCGGCAGGATGAACAGGCCGATGCCGAGCTGCATCGAGCGCCACGCGACCGGCAGCCACGCGGTGTTGGCGAGCCCGGCGGCGATGAACACGTTGCCGCACACCGGCGGGGTGATGGTGCAGAGCAGCGCGTACCAGAACACGAACAGGTGCGCGTAGAGCTCGGGTACGCCGAGTTCGACGAGCGCCGGACCGGCGACCGCGACGGTGATGATGTAGGCGGCGGTGGTCGGCAGCTCCATGCCGAGCACCAGACCGGCGAAGCCGGTGAGGATCAGCGCAATCCAGAGGTTGCCGCCCGAGGCGGAAAGGATCAGCGAGGTGATCTTGACGCCGACGCCGGTCATGTTGAACACGCCGACGATCAGGCTGGCGCAGACGATGATCGCGGCGATCGCGGCGATCTGCCGCCCCGC
>QKGW01000466.1 GCA_003250275.1 Alphaproteobacteria bacterium | reverse complement strand
AGGGGCACTCGTGGCCGGGCTCCGACATGTCCGCGCGGATCACCGCCCAGGACATCGACGCCACCGCCGAAATCTGGCGCTTCTTCACCGCGCACCCGCACGACTAGCTTTCGAAATCGCCGTCGGCGGTGACCGAGAGGTGCTGCCACGCGGCCAACTCCTCGCCCCAACGCGCGAGCTTGGCAGCGACGATCTCGACCGCGTCGCTCCCCACCGCGAAATGCACCGGCGGGTCGGGCGCGTCGGCGAGGGTGACGAGAGTCTGCGCGAGACGTTCGGGGCTGCCGGGCTGCTTGTGGTTGCGTTCGGCGTAGCCGTCCTTGATCGCCGCCGTGACCTCGGCGTAGTCCGCAATCCCGCCCGCACCGAAGCGCATCGACGAAGCGTCGAGGAAGTCGGTGCGGAAGTATCCCGGCTCGACGACGGTGACGAAGATGCCGAGCGGCTTCAGCTCCGCCGCCAGCCCTTCGGAAAAGCCGCTCACCGCGAACTTGCTCGACGCGTAGAGCGAGCCGCCCGGACGCCCGCGCACCCCGGCGATCGAGGAGAAGTTGTAGATCCGCCCGCTGCGCTGCGCCCGCATCGTCGGCAAGACCGCGCGGGTGACGTGCATCAGCCCGAAGACGTTGACGTCGAACTGCCGCGCCACGTCCTCCGGGCTGTTGTCCTCGAACGCGCCGATCTGGCCGTAGCCCGCCGCGTTGACGAGCACGTCGACGCGCCCGAAGCGCGCCACCGCCGCCGCCACCGCAGCCTCGGCCTCGCGCGGCTCGGTGACGTCGAGCCGCGCCGCCAGCACCCGCTCCGGGTGCCCGAGCGCTTCCGCCGCCGCCTCGGGCCGCCGCGCCGCCGCGACCACCGCGTCTCCGGCCCTGAGCGCCGCTTGCGCCACCGCGAGGCCGAGGCCCCGCCCCGCACCCGTGATCAACCATACCCGCGCCGCCATTTTCGCCTCCCTGGTGATCCGAAGTGTCCATGATAAGCCGCGCGCACCCCTGCGCGACAGGGCAAACCCGCTTGCGGCGCGCCGCCCGATGCCCGCATACTCGCGGCCTTCGGATTTTCCGCGAGGCGCGCCATGCCGTATCACACCCTGCTGCTGTTCGTTCCCGCCTGCTTCGCCATCAACATGGCGTTCGGGCCGAACAACCTGCTCGCGCTCACCAACGGCGCGCGCCACGGCGTCGGCCTCGCGCTGGTCGCGTCGATGGGGCGGATCGTCGCCTTCGCGGCGATGATCGCGATCGCGGCGCTCGGCATGGGCGCGCTGCTCGCCACCTCGGAATTGGTGTTCACCGTGGTCAAGGTCGCGGGCGCGGCGTATCTCGCCTACCTCGGCCTCAAGCTGATCCGCTCGCGCGAGACCCTCGCCGCCGATGCCGCCGAAGGCCCGAAGCCGCGCACCACCTGGGGCTTCGCGCGCCAGGAGTTCCTCGTCGCCGCCGGAAACCCCAAGGCGATCCTGGTGTTCACCGCGTTCTTCCCGCAGTTCGTCACGCCCGGAGCGTACTGGCAGAGCTTCGCAATCGAGGGAGCGATCTTCCTCGCCTTCGAGGTCTCGCCATCTACGCGCTGATCGGCGCGCGTCTGTTGGGCGCGATCCGCAATTCGGCGGCGATGCGCTGGGTCAACCGTACCAGCGGCGCGATGATGGTCGGCTTCGGCGTCGCCCTCGCCTTCGCCCGCCGACCGGCGGCGTGAGAACGCTTGAAAGCGGGCAAGATGACCTCCGTTCTTTGGATAAAATTAATCGGAGAACAAAAAAATGAGTGCCCCGGAAAATTCCTCAATCGATCTTCTTGATAAAGCTGACGCGCTGCTAATGGAATGTGCGGAATTTTCTAGCTCCCGCCTCTCAGGGGAGAGCATCTACCTGAGCAAACGCATCGGCACAATCGAAGCCATATGCGAACATGTCTGCAACGACGAAAGCCTTGAGGTATCTGAGCGCATTGAGGAAATCTTACGTCGCACTGAAATTCATCGTGAGAACAGTCTAAAAATAGCCATGCTTTATTCGCCGACAGAGCAGAGACGACAAGCACAGGCAGAGGCCATATTCCAACGGTATTCGTCGTTAGTTTCACAAAACACATATTCTTCAAATAAATACCTAATGATAGCCTCCGGAACAGCTTTGGTTACAGGATTAACAGCAATATCGAATGCCTGGGAACATAAAGAGTTTGTTTCCATAGTCTCGCAATCGATCATGTATTATTTTATACCAGCGCTAATTTTATCGTCAATATCAGACAATTTTTTTAAGATATCCGACGCAAATCGTGCCGAAGGATGGCAATTGCTCACATTTTCCCCGGACAAGGACTCTCGCGAAAAACACGAAAGACTTACCAATCGCGCATCTGCACACAACAAAATTGCCGCAGCTATTCAGTCTATTGGATATTTTGTGATCGCCTGCGGCGTCATACATGCGGCAGACAAAATAGTTAGTTTAGCACCTTAAAGTCACCGACAGATATTGCCACGCACGCCCCCACCGCAGCTTTCCGCGTCGGGGGCGTGCAAGCGACCACTACGATCAGAGCAGATCGAAGCGGTCGGCGTTCATCACCTTCGCCCACGCGGCGACGAAGTCCTGAACGACTTCTCGCGGCTGTCGTCCTGCGCATAAAGCTCCACATAGGCGCGCAGGATCGAATTGGAGCCGAACACGAGATCGGCCCGGGTCGCGGTCCACTTCACCGCGCCGCTCTTGCGGTCGCGGATTTCGTAGAGGTTCGCCCCGGCGGGAACCCAGGTGTTGGCCATGTCGGTGAGGTTGACGAAGAAGTCGTTCGTCAACGCGCCGACCCGGTCGGTGAGCACACCGTGCGCGGTGCCGCCGTAGTTGGTGCCGAGCACCCGCATCCCGCCGACCAGAACCGTCATTTCCGGCGCGGTGAGGCCCATCAACTGGGTGCGGTCGAGCAGCAACTCCTCGGCAGTGACGACGTAGTCCCGCTTGAGCCAGTTGCGATAGCCGTCAGCCAGCGGCTCCAGCGGCTCGAAGGACTCGACGTCGGTCTGCTCCTGCGTGGCGTCGCCCCGGCCCGGCGCGAACGGCACGGTCACGGCGAACCCGGCGGCCTTCGCCGCCG
>QKGW01000074.1 GCA_003250275.1 Alphaproteobacteria bacterium | reverse complement strand
GCGCTTCCGCAAGCCCTTCGACGAAACCATCGCCCAGGCCGACGCGGTGGTCGCCCACGCGATCGCCACCGTCGGCGCCGCCCTCGACGCGGGCGAGACCGAACGCGCCGCGTTCGCCGCCGAGCAGGCCTCGCGGATGCTGCAACGCCTCATCGACGTCGCCTCGGGAATTATCCACGGATCGGAGAAGGGGATGTCGCAGGCCGAGATTGATATCGTCCTCGGCGATCCGTGAGAGTCCGGCCGTTTCGGACGCGGTTTCATCTCTCCGTAGCAAAAATCGTCCAGAAATAGTCGCGTGGGGCTCGCAATGCGGCGTCATTCCCGGTTGTCGCGGCATAGGCGTTTGGCTACACTGCGGCGGGTGAAGTTCCGGGCGCGGGGGGTTGCGCCGGTCTTGGGACTTTATTTCAGGGGAATTTTCCAGAATACCCATTTCGGAGCGGGCGATACGCTCGGGGATCATACAAAAAGGTAGTTCGCGACGATGGCCTTCTCGCAAATCCGTGTTGTGTTGATGGGTTCGGCCCTGCTGCTCGGCGGCTGTTCCTTCACCTCCGACTCGTTATTCCCGTCGCTCGGGGGTGGAGACTCCGCCTCGGACGCGGCCGTCACCACGGAGGCGCAGGGTCCGGCACTCGGCACCACCAACTTCGAACCCTCGCCGGTCACGCCGGGCGCGGCCACGGGAACCTACGTCGGCAAGAAGGTTCAGGCCTTCCGCGGCGATCTCGCCGCGCTCAAGACCATCGTCAGCCAGCACAACTCGACCCTGCAGGGCCTGCGCAACCAGACCTCCCGGTCCGCCGCGCAGTACCACGAGCTGGTCGGCGCGATCACCGCGCGCCTGCAGGTCGGCTCCACCCCCGGCAACCCGATCCTCGTCGCCAACCTGCGCCGCGCGCAGGAGCTGATGAACGGCATGAGCGCCGACGTCAACAAGCTCAGCCAGCTCTCCGCCGACGTCACCTCCGACTCGGCGATGGCCGGCTACCTGCTCGACTCGGTGCGCTCGTCCTACGCGCTCTCCGGCGCGATCGAGGAAGACCACCGCCAGCTGCGCGTGCTCGAGGACGACACCAACCAGACCGTGGTGCTGATCGACCGCCTGTCGAAGGAGCTCAACTCCGACATCGCCCGCCAGCAGTCCTACATCGGCAACGAACGCGCCAACCTCAACGTGCTGTCCTCGTCGGTCGCCGCGGGCCAGCTCTACGGCACCGGCGTTTCGGCGCTGTCGACGCACCCGACCACGCTCGACACCGCGCCGACCCGCCTCGCGCCGATGGACCTCGCCGACCGCCGTCCGCTCGTGGTGATCCGCTTCGACCGCGCCAACGTGCCCTACGAGCAGCCGCTCTATCAGGCGGTGAGCCAGGCGCTCGAGCGCAACCCGGCGGCCCGCTTCGACCTCGTCGCGGTGTCCCCGGCCCAGGTCGCGCCCGGCCAGAGCGCGCTCGGCTCCAACGCCGCGCGCCGCAACGCCGAGCAGGTGATGCGCTCGCTCGCGGGGATGGGCCTCCCGGCCGACCGCGTCGCGCTCTCCGCGACCACCAGCGCCCAGGCGCGCGGGAACGAGGTTCACCTCTACCTGCGTTGACGCCCCGGCGCAAAAACGCTATCAGACCTCTGAAAACGGTGCCCTCGGGCGCCGTTTTCATTATTGTCGACGGATTGTATCACCGAGAAGGAACGGGACCTTGGCGGACAAGGATTACACCAGCAGCCGATACATGGGCATCTCCTGGGACATGTTTCACCGCGACGCGCGCAAGCTCGCGGCGAAGCTCGTGGACAAGGGGCCGTTCACCGGCATCGTCGCGATCACCCGCGGCGGCCTGGTGCCTGCGGCGGTGGTCGCGCGCGAACTCAATCTGCGGCTGGTCGAGACCTTGTGCATTTCGAGCTACGACGACCGCGTGCAGGGCTCGATGAGCGTTCTCAAGCGCCCGGAGGGCGACGGCGAGGGGCTTCTGGTGATCGACGACCTCGTCGATTCCGGCCGCACCGGCAAGGTCGTGCGCGAGCTGCTGCCGAAGGCCTACTTCGCCACCGTCTACGCCAAGCCGCAGGGGCGCGAGGTGGTCGACGATTTCGTCGTCGCGGTCGATCAGGGGATCTGGCTGCTGTTCCCGTGGGACGCCGACCTGCAGCCGGCGCCGCCGCTGGTGGCCGGCGGCTGAGGGCGGAATTGCGCAAGCCTGCCAGCGCGTTGCCGGGGTTTCCGAAAAATCGGCGGCGGCGTGGAAAAAAGGTCTTGCATCCATCTGGGGGCGTTGGTACATAAGCGCCTCACCGCTTGCGGGGGTGTAGCTCAGCTGGTTAGAGTGCCGGCCTGTCACGCCGGAGGTCGCGGGTTCGAGCCCCGTCACTCCCGCCACTTTTCCCCCGGGAAAAGCCGCCGCGGTGAACGAGAAAAAAGCGGATCGCCTTCGGGCGGTCCGCTTTTTCGTTGCCGGTAGACGGCGCCCGGGCGGGCGCCTGTCCGGGCGTCAGGGCTGCTTGCGCACCGCGACGACGTGCTGGTAGAGGCCGCCGAAGCTGGTGGTCTTCTTCCACTCGAACTTGGCGCGGCGGTCGGCGCTGGCGTAGTCCGCGATCTCGTTCTTCCACAGCGGGAAGGTGAACGGTTCGAGCCACCAGGCGACGAACGCCATGATCGGCCACAGCGGCTGCCACCACTTCATCTTGTGATAGTCGACGAACACCGCCTTGCCGCCGATATCGACCTGATCGAGCAGGCCGTTGACGATCGCCGCCTTGTAGTCCTCCGGCACTTCGTGCAGGAGCAGGAAGCTGAGCGCGACGTCGTACGGCCCCTTGATCGGGTCGGCGGCGTTGGCGCGGCGGATGAACAGGTTCTTGAGGTTGAAGGCGCGGCGCTTCTTGCGCAGGCCGTAGAGCTGGATCGTCGAGATGTCCGAGATCGTCACCGGGCCGGGCGCGGCCTTCTGCGCCATGTCGATGCAGAACTCGCCGTAGACCGACGCGGGCATGTAGACGCGGTCGCCCGGCGCGATCTCGTCGAGCACGTTCCGCATCAGCTTCTTGTCCTGATACCAGAGGATCTGCGCCACCACCCACTGGTGGTCGAAGACGCGGCGCACGTAGGGCGCCACGTAGGCCCAGGTATAGACCTCGGTAAGGTAGTGGGGGACGGGCAGCCGCCAGCGCTCCGGCGTGGCGTGGGCTTCGCGTTCCGCGTCGGTACTCGCTTCGGAGAGCGAATAGGCGGCGTCGATCACGAGCGGTCGGGCGTCCATGGTGAGAGATCCTCCAATCAGGGGGAGGGACGGATCACGGCTGACACTGTTGCGCAACCCCTGCCGCGTCGCCCCCCAGTGCGTGACGCGGTTCCCAATCTCTCCGGCACCTTCTCTCGATCACTGCCGGCGCGGTGCGGCGGGGGAAGGGCATTCCCACTCGCCAGCATGTTGGTAGCTGTTCAGGCGCGCCGCGGCAAGATTTCTCTTGCGCGGTGCTCGAACGCCGCGATCATCGCCTCCACGTCCTCGGGACCGAAGCGATTGAGCAGCGCCTGCAAGGTGCGCGAACGCATCTCGCAAAGGAATTCGAGGCTTACGAAGCTGCCGTTCTCCTGGCGGCGGAAGCGCCAGAGGATGGTGAGACGGCGAAAGGGCGGCTGACTCGCGGTGACGTCGATCGCCTCGTAGGGCATCAGCGTCGTCAGCGTACGGAAATTCTGGCGGAGGAATCGCATCCGCACGGTCTGGTCGGTGCCGTAGGTGTTGTCGCTGCGCGCGACCACCCGGGCGGTGACCCAGCCGGGAACGAACTCGGGATAGCTCTCCACGTCCGCGACCATGTCGAACACATCTTCGACCGCAAACGGCAAGGGTCTATGGACGGCGTAGCGAAACATCGGCGCCCCCGGACGGCGGACCTTTTCAATTCCGTCACATCCTAGGCCGTAAGGGTGGGGCGGGCAAACAAAGAATGCCCGAACGGGCGGGCGTTTGCCCCCCGTCCGCCACTAAGTCACCACATTCAGGCGCACATCCACATTGCCGCGCAACGCCTTGGAGTAGGGGCACACCGCGTGCGCCTCGGCGACCAGCGCCTCGGCCTCGGCGCGCGGCAGACCGGCGACGTGGGCGGTGAGTTCGACGTCGAGCACGAATCCCGGCGCGCCCTCGCCCGGACCGACGCCGACGTCGGCGGTGACCGAGGTGTTCACCCCGGCGAGCTTCTTCATCCCGATGAGGAATTGCAGCGAGCCGTCGAAGCACGCGGCGTAGCCCGCGGCGAAGAGCTGCTCGGGGTTGGTCGCGGGTTCACCCGCGCCGCCGAGCGCCTTCGGCACCGAGAGCTTGACGTCGAGGATCCCGTCGGAGGACCGGGCGCGGCCGTCGCGGCCGCCGGACACGCTCGCCTGGGCACGATAGAGGATCGGCATGGTTGCGACTCCCTGTTGCGGCAAATCTCCCTGGATATAGGGAGCCGCGCCGGATTCTCCTTGCCGTCCGCGGCGAAAATGCCGACATTCCGGCGCAACCGAAAATTCCGTTCCGTCACAGGATCTCCATGTCCGAAGCCGTCGATTCCGTTTCCAAGCGCCGCACCTTCGCGATCATCTCGCACCCCGACGCGGGCAAGACCACGCTCACCGAAAAGCTGCTGCTGTTCGGCGGCGCGATCCAGGCCGCGGGCGCGGTCAAGGCGCGCGGCGACGCGCGGCGCGCGCGGTCGGACTGGATGAAGGTGGAGCAGGAGCGCGGCATCTCGGTGGCCTCCTCGGTGATGACCTTCGATTTCGAGGAGCGGGTGTTCAACCTCCTCGACACCCCCGGCCACGAAGACTTCTCGGAGGACACCTACCGCACCCTCACCGCGGTCGACTCGGCGGTGATGGTGATCGACGCGGCGAAGGGCATCGAGGAACGCACGCGCAAGCTGTTCGAGGTCTGCCGCCTGCGCAACGTGCCGATCATCACCTTCATCAACAAGATGGACCGCGAGGCGCGCGATTCCTTCGACATCCTCGACGAGATCGAACAGGCGCTCGCGCTCGACGTCACCCCCGCGACCTGGCCGATCGGCATGGGGCGCGATTTCCTCGGCTGCTACGACCTGATGAAGGACCGCCTCGCGCTCCTGCACCGCAAGGGCCGCGGCGAACTCCCCGAGGACGGCGAAACCTGCGAAGGCCTCGACGACCCCAAGCTCGACGCGGCGCTGCCCGCCTACGCCGCCGCCGCGCTGCGCGAGCAGGTCGAGATGGCGCGCGGCCTGTGCCCCGATTTCGACCTCGAAAGCTACCGCGCCGGGCACATGACGCCGGTCTTCTTCGGCTCCGCGATCAACAATTTCGGCGTCCGCGAACTGCTCCAGGGAATCGGCGAGCTCGCGCCGAGTCCGCGCCCGCAACCCGCCGAGTCGCGCGAGGTCCTGCCGGGCGAGGACGCGGTCACCGGCTTCGTCTTCAAGATCCAGGCGAACATGGACCCGAAGCACCGCGACCGCATCGCCTTCGTCCGCCTCGCCTCGGGCCACTTCAACCGCGGCATGAAGCTCAAGCACGTGCGCTCGCAGAAGCTCCTCAACCTCCACAACCCGGTGATGTTCCTCGCGCAGGACCGCGAGCTCGCCGAGGAGGCCTGGGCGGGCGACATCATCGGCGTGCCGAACCACGGCAACCTCCGCATCGGCGACGCGCTCACCGAGGGCGAGGACCTGCGCTTCACCGGGATTCCGAGCTTCGCGCCGGAAATGCTGCAGAAGGTCCGCTCCGAGGACCCGCTCAAGGCGAAGCACCTCGGCCGCGCGTTGCAGCAGCTCGCGGAAGAGGGCGCGGCGGCGGTGTTCAAGCCGCGCATCGGCGCGGACTGGATCGTCGGCGTCGTCGGCCCGCTGCAGTTCGACGTGATGGCCGACCGCATCCGCACCGAATACGGCATCCCGGTGGTGTTCGAGCCGACGCAGCTCTACACCGCGCGCTGGGTCGCCGCCGACGACCCGCAGCAGCTCAAGAAGTTCATGGACGGCAACAGCATCGCGCTCGCCGACGACCACGACGGCCAGCTGGTGTTCCTCGCCCGCAACGCCTGGCACCTCGGCAAGGCGGAGGAGGAGTTCCCCGAGCTGCGCTTCCTCAAGACCCGCGAGTCGGGCGGATGAGCGAGGCGCTGCGTCCGGCCGCGCTGCTCGACCGCGACGGCACCATCATCGTCGAACGCGACTACCTCGGCGATCCGGCGGGGGTGGAGCTGATCCCCGGCGCGGCGGCGGCGCTGCGCCGCCTCGCGGCGATGGGCTACGCGCTCGTCGTGCTCACCAACCAGTCGGGCGTCGCGCGCGGCTACTTCGGCCTCGACGACGTCGCGCGCGTGCACGGCCGCCTCGAAGCCCTGCTCGCCGCCGAAGGCGTGCGTCTCGACGGCGTCTACATCTGCCCGCATGGCCCCACCGACGCCTGCGACTGCCGCAAGCCGCTGCCGGGCATGGCGCACGCCGCGGCGCGCGACCTCGGCCTCGATCTCGCGCGCTCGGTGATGATCGGCGACAAGAAGGTCGACCTCGACCTCGGCCGCGCCGTCGGCGCGCGCGCGGTGCTGGTGCGCACCGGCCACGGCGCGAAGGAAGAGGCCAA
>QKGW01000418.1 GCA_003250275.1 Alphaproteobacteria bacterium | reverse complement strand
GATCGCATAGCCCGCGTGGCTCGCCTGGTCGACGGCGACGCGGATGAAGGTGTTGACCCCGACGACGCGGCCGCAGGTGTCGACCAGCGGGCCGCCGCTGTTGCCCGCCGAGATCGCCGCCGAGTGCGCGATCGTCGGCAGGCGGCTCGAGCGGTTCTGCACCGCCATGATGCTGCCCTGCGAGAGGATCAGGTCGGGCAGGCCCTCGGGCTTGCCCTGGAGGATCCGCTGGAACTGGATGTCGTTGACCAGCAGCAGACCGGGGAAGCCCGCCGCGACCACTGGTTCGAGCTCGGTCGCCTGGGCGGCGAGGGGGAGGGTCGCCTTGGCCGGTTTCTCGGTGCGCAGGAGCGCGTAGTCGCGTCCCTGGATGCCGCTGCCGGTCTCCTTGGCGATCACCCGCGCGGGTTCCGCGCCGCCGACGCCGGGTCCGATCAGGACGATTTTGTCGCCCGCGCCCTCGACCACGTGGGCGTTGGTGACGAGGGTGTTGGGGGTGACGAAGAAGCCGCTGCCGCTGCCTCCGGGGGTGAGCACCAGCACCACCGCCTGCCGCAGCCGCTCGACCAGTTCGTCGCGCGGCAGCGCGGCGTCGGCGGGGAGTGCGGTGTGCGCCGCGAGTTGCGTCGGTGCGCCGGAGGGCGCTTGCGAGAGGCCGGGGAGTTGGGCCTCGAGCACCACGCGCGCCGCCGCCGGGTCACGGCAAACGTCGCCTGCAAGGGTGTTTTCGAGGGTTTGCAGACGCTGTTCGAGTTCGGCGCGCGTGGGCCCCTGCGCCGCGGCGGGCGCGGCGAGGCAGAGGAGGCAGCAGGCGGCGATCAGAGATTTCATCATCAAGCATCCCTCTCGGAATGCCCGCATGATAGCCCGCCCGGTGCCTCGGCTCAAAGTCAGTTCACGTTGACCGCGGCGTCGCGCATTTCGCGGAAGATTTCGGTGAGCGGCAGAATGCGCGCCGCCATGCTGCGCGCGATCTCCGCCGCATCGGCGGGAACCCCGAGCGCGTTCAAGGTTTCCGAGGGCGCGTAGACGGTGAGCCCGAGTTCGCGGCCGATCTCGGCGGAGAGCACCAGCGCCTTGGCCGAAAGCGCGCCGGTGAGCACGATCGGGCCGCCGGCGTCGCGGGTGTCCTCGGGGCGGAGGATCGGCACCGGCCACGCACCTTCGGCGTTGGCGTCGCCGAGGCGGGTCACCGGCCAGCCGTGCGCGCGCCAGTGGGCGAGCAGGGTCGCCGCGTGCTCCATCGCCTCGGTGGAGGGAAGCGGCGGCGGCGGGCCGTCGGCGCGGTCGCGCGGCGGGGTCATCACCAGCAGGGTCGGCTTGCTCATGGCGCATCTCCGGGGTTGTGCTCCGGAGTTACGCGCGCGCGCGGCGGACACTGGCGCGGAATTTTTGCGTCCGCCGAATTTTTTCAGATGCAGGGGCGGATGAACGGCGCGTTGATTTCCCACAGCTCGTCGAGGATTGCCTTCGCCGCCTGGGTCGAATTGATCACCGGGTCGAGCAGCAGCGCCTGCATCGCGAGTTCCTTCGAGCCGCGCACCGCCGCCTCCACCGCGATCTGCTGCACGCTCGCCTGCTGGAGCAGCAGCTTGGCGCAGGCGTCGGGCAACGGCCCCTGGCTCACCGGGTGGATGCCCGAGGCGTCGACGCTGAGCGGCACCTCGACCGCGAGATCGGCGGGGAGGTTGGGGATGACCCCCTG
>QKGW01000362.1 GCA_003250275.1 Alphaproteobacteria bacterium | reverse complement strand
GGATCTCAACTTCAAGGAGCAGACCATCGTCGGCAGCCGCGTCTACACCAAGCGCGAGTTCGAGATGTCGGTGCGCTACGCCGAGATGCTGAGCGGCGAGCTTGAGAAGATCGTCACCCAGGTGGTGCCGCTGACCGGCTCCGAAGGCGTGTTCGAGATGATCGCCGATCCGGCGGTCAACACCGTGAAGGTCCTGGTGGACTGCGAAAACTGAGGGGGATCCCGTGACTCTGTTCGATCTGAGCGGCAAGACCGCGATCGTAACCGGCGGCACCCGCGGCCTCGGCCGCGGCATGGCCGAGGCGCTGGTGGATGCGGGGGCGAAGGTGGTGATCTTCGGCACCTCCGAATCCGTGCACGCTGCGGCCAAGGAGATCGGCGCGACCGGTCTCGTCGTCGACCTCGCCGACGCCAAGGCGCGCGAAACCGGCTTCGCCGAGGCGGTGAAGCTTCTCGGCGGGCGGCTCGACGTTCTCGTCAACGCGGCGGGCATCCAGCGCCGCCACAAGTGCGAGGACTTCCCGCTCGACGACTGGGCGGACGTGCTCGAAGTCAACCTCACCGCGGTGTTCGCGCTGTGCCAGCTCGCCGGCCGGGTGATGCTGGAGCAGGGCAAGGGCAAGATCATCAACATCGCCTCGCTGCTCTCGTTCTTCGGCGGCTTCACCGTGCCCGCCTACGCCGCGAGCAAGGGCGGCGTGATGCAGCTGACCAAGGCGCTCTCCAACGAGTGGGCGGGGCGCGGCGTGAACGTCAACGCGATCGCGCCGGGCTACATGGCCACCGACATGAACACCGCGCTCCTCGCCGATGCGGGCCGCAACGCCGAGATCACCGCGCGCATTCCGGCGCACCGCTGGGGCAACGGCGACGACATGAAGGGGCCGCTGCTGTTCCTCGCCTCCGCCGCTTCCGACTACGTCGACGGCGCGATCATTCCGGTCGACGGCGGCTACCTCGGCCGATAACGAAAAACAAGGGACAGACACGTCATGAAGATCGTCGTTTCCGATTGCGATCACGCAAAAATGGACGTCGAGACCGCCGTCTTCGAAAAGGCCGGCCTCAGCTTCACCCACCTCGACTGCAAGACCGAGGATGACCTGATCGCCCAGTGCAAGGGCGTGACCTCGGTGCTCAATCAGTACGCCCCGTTTACCCGCAAGGTGATCGCGGCGCTCGCCCCCGATCTCAAGCAGATCGTCCGCTACGGCGTCGGCGTCAACAACGTCGACCTCGCCGCCGCGACCGAGTTCGGCGTGCAGGTCTGCAACGTGCCCGACTACTCGATGAGCGAGGTCTCCGACCAGGCGCTCGCGATGATGATGGCGCTCTGCCGCAAGGTCGTGCAGATGAACGCCCACACCAAGTCGGGCCAGTGGGACTACGCCAAGTCGATCCCGGTGTTCCGCCTCTCCGAGCAGACCGTCGGCGTGATCGGCCTCGGCCGCATCGGCCGGATGTTCTGCGCCAAGGTCAGGGCGCTCGGCTGCAAGGTGATCGGCTTCGACGCCTACTACAAGCCGAACGCCGCCGACGGCACCGAGTACATCGAGGCGGTGAGCCTCGAAGAACTCTATCGCCGCGCCGACGTGATCTCGGTCAACTGCCCGCTCACCGACGAAACCCGCCACCTCGTCAGCGACGCGGCGTTCGCGCTGATGAAGCCGACCGCCTACGTCGTCAACGTCTCGCGCGGCGGCATCGTCGACGAGGCGGCGCTCGCCCGCGCGCTCGAAGCCAACAAGATCGCGGGCGCGGCGCTCGACGTCACCGAGGTCGAGCCGCTGCCGGCGGATTCGCCGCTGCGCAAGTTCGACAACTGCCTGATCACCCCGCACATGGCCTGGTACTCGGAAGAGGCCGGGCTCGAACTCAAGCGCAAGGTCGCCGAAGAGGCGGTGCGCATGGTCACGGGCGAGCCGGTGCACTATCCGGTCAACAAGCTCGCCTGATCCAACCTTGGGGAAGACCGCCGAACGGTCTTCCCCTTTTCGTCATAACAAGAAACGGCGCGCGGCGGACGCGGATTTCTCCGCCAGGGAAGCATTCCCGCAATCGATTGTCTTGAATGACAAAAACGGAACACCACTCAGGAGACTAAGAGATGAAGTGGATGAACACCGTTGCGCTCATGGGCGCGCTCACCTGCGCCTGGTCGCTCACCGGCACCGCCGTCGCGGCGGAAAAGAACGTCACGCTGAAGTTTTCCAACGTGACCTCGCAGTCGGCCAAGGACGCCGGCAAGGTCTTCAAGGAGATTGCCGAGAAGGAGTCCGGCGGGACCCTCAAGATCAATCTCTTCCCCGACAACCAGCTCGGCGACGACCGCGTGGTGATCGAGACCACCGTGTTCGGCGATATCGACGTGGCGGTCAGCTCGACCAGCCCGCTCGCCAACATGTTCCCCGACTTCTACGTCTTCGACACCCCGTTCCTGTTCCTGAACTCGCAGCAGGCCTATAGCGGCCTCGACGGCAAGGCCGGTCAGGCGATCCTCAAGAGCATGGAGAAGAAGGGCCTCAAGGGCCTCGCCTTCTGGGAGAACGGCTTCCGCAACTTCACCGACAACAAGGTCGCGGCGAAGCGCCCCGAGGACGTGAAGGGCATGAAGATCCGCACCATGGAGAACGAGGTGCACCTCGCCGCGTGGAACGCCTTCGGCGCGAACCCGACGCCGATGGCCTTCACCGAGCTGTTCACCGCGCTCCAGCAGGGCACCGTCGACGGCCAGGAAAACCCGCTCGGCATCATCGACGGCAACAAGTTCCAGGAAGTGCAGAAGTACGTCTCGCTGACCCAGCACGTCTACACCCCCTACGTGGTGGTGATGAACCTCGAGAAGTACAATTCGCTCTCCGACAAGCAGAAGGCCGCGCTCGAAAAGGCGACCAAGGAGTCGACCGAATTCCAGCGTAAGCAGTCGGCGAAGTACGAGGGCGAAATCCTCGCCAAGCTGCGCAAGGGCGGCACCGTCGTCACCGAGCTGTCCGCCGACGACAAGGCCGCGTGGCAGAAGCGCGTCGTCGACGCCAAGATCTTCGACAAGGTGAAGTCGAAGATGCAGAACCCGGCTTACCTCGACCAGCTCGCCGGCAAGTGAGCAGTTCGGGATCGGACCGTTCCGGCCGCCGCGTGGAATTTCCACGCGGCGGTTCGGTCGTATTCGCGCGGCGGGCCGGCGGAGTAGGGGGCTAGGATGCGACTTCTCAAATTCATCGACGAAAATTTTGAAAAATACGTTTGTATCGCGCTGATGTCGGCGATGACGCTCATCCTCGCGGTTCAGGTCTTCATGCGCTACGTGATGCAGGCGTCCCTGACCTGGTCGGAGGAACTGGCGCGCTACATCTTCGTGTGGCTGATCTACATCGGCATTTCCTACGGCGCGAAGATCATGAAGCACATCCGCATCGAGGCGGCGGTGATGGTGCTGCCCAAGCGCGGGCAGCGTTACGTCGAGATCCTCGGCGACATCCTGTTCCTCGGGTTCGCGCTGTTCATCGTCTACACCTCGTGGGGGATCGTGCAGAAGCAGCTGCTCCTCGGGCAGACCTCGCCGGCGATCCAGATGCCGATGTGGATGCTCTATTCGGCGCCGCTCGTCGGCTTCGGGCTGACTGCGATCCGCGAGATCCAGGCGATCGTCCATCGCGTCCGCCTCCTGCGTGAGGAGGCCTGAGCATGGTCAGCGCAGTTCTTCTCGTCTCCCTCATCGTCTTCCTCGTGCTCGGCGTGCCGGTCGGCATCGCCATCGGCATCGCCTCGGCCGCGGCGCTGTTCGCGGGCGACACCCTTTCGCCCGGCTACGTCGCCCAGACCCTGGTGTCGAGCACCGATTCCTTCCCGATCATGGCGATCCCGCTGTTCATCCTCGCGGGCGAGCTGATGGGCGCGGGCGGCGTTTCGCGCCGCATCCTCCACGTCGCCTCGGTGTTCTTCGGGCGCATGGCGGGCGGTCTCGCGATCGTCACCGTGGTGGTGTGCATGTTCTTCGCCGCGGTTTCGGGCTCCGGCCCGGCGACGGTGGCGGCGGTCGGCAGCATGGTGGTGCCGACGATGCTGAAGAAGGGCTACTCGAAGTCCTTCACCCTCGCCCTGATCGCGACCGCGGGCAGCATCGGCGTGATCATCCCGCCGTCGATCCCGATGGTGATCTTCGGCGTCACCACCTCGACCTCGATCAGCTCGATGTTCCTCGGCGGCTTCGGCCCCGGCCTCCTGATCGGCCTGTCGCTCGTCATCTACTGCCACTACGCCGCCAAGAAGAACGGCTGGCGCGGCGACGACGAGGCGTTCACCTGGCCGCACGCGCGCGCCTCGATCAACGACGCGAAGTGGGCGCTGCTCAACCCGGTGATCATCCTCGGCGGCATCTACGCGGGCGTGTTCACGCCGACCGAAGCGGCGGCGGTGGCCGCGGTCTACGCCTTCGTCTGCGGCGTGTTCATCCATCGCGAGCTGAGCTGGAAGACGCTGATGGAGCCGATCGGCCAAGCCTGCTCGACCACCGGCACGACGATGGTGATCCTCGGCTGCGCCTCGGCGTTCACCCGCATCCTCACGATCGAGCAGATCCCGGCGATGATCACCGACTGGCTGATCAACATCACCAGCAACGGCATCCTGATCCTGCTGCTGATCAACATCCTGCTGCTCTTCGTCGGCTGCTTCATGGACACCACGCCGGCGATCCTGGTGCTCTCGCCGATCCTGATGCCGGTGGCGCTCTCGGTCGGCGTCGACCCGGTGCACTTCGGCATCATCATGGTGTGCAACCTCGCGATCGGCTTCATCACGCCGCCGTTGGGCATCGACCTATTCGTCGCCGCACGAATAGGACAGGCACCGCTCGAAGTCGTCACCCGCGGCATCGTGCCGTTCATCATGGTGATGATCGGCTGCCTCCTCGCGGTGACCTACATTCCGCAGATCTCGCTGTTCCTGCCCGAACTGCTGAAATAGGCGAATCGGCCGCGCGCGACGGCGCCTCCTCCCCGGCGGGAGGGGGCGCCGTCGTCGTTTCGGAAACCGTACGGTTGCCGGGTTTCCGTCGCGCCTGCCGCGTGAGTGTCCCACATTTTGGGAGCGCGCATTTATAATTGACACCTTTTGGGACGCTCCCTACCCTTTCCGGCGGTATTTATCGGGTTCCCGTGGGAGGTTCTGGCGATGGATCGCAACACCGCTCTCGCCGCCGCCGAAGGCAACGATCAAGTCCTTGATTCGCAGAAGGTCATGGGCACGCAGACACTGGTGCGCGGGCTCGCGCTGCTGGAGTGCGTCGCCGATGGCGTGTCCTACGTGAAGGGCATCTCCAGCCGCCTCGGCACGCGGCGCTCCACCACCCACCGGATGCTGTCGAGCCTGGTGGCGGAGGGGTATCTGCACCACGTGCCGTATCGCGGCTACACCCTCGGCCCGCAGCTCATCCGGCTGGGGGCGCGCGCGCTCGAACAGCGCCCGGTGGTCGGCATCGCCCGGCCGCATCTCGAATCCCTCGCGCGGCGCACCGCCGATACCGTCCATCTCGGCGTGCGCGACGGCAACGCGGTGCTTTATCTCGAAAAGATCCCCGGCACCCGCGGCCTCGAAATGCGCTCGCGGATCGGCCAGCAGATGCCGTTCGCGCTCACCGGCCTCGGCAAGGCGATGATGTTCGCGATCCCGCGCGACCGCTGGCGCGCGCTCTACGAGGACGGCCTGACTTGGGTCTCGGGCGACGCGCATCCGCTGCCGTGGCCCGAGTACGAGGCGAAGCTCGACGCCGCGATCGCGCGCGGCTGGACCTACGATTTCGAGGAGAACGAGCTCGGCGTGCGCTGCGTCGGCGCGCCGGTGCGCGATATCTCGGGCGGCGTGATCGCCGCGATCAGCCTCGCGAGCCCGGTGTTCCACATGGCGGAATCGCGCATGGCCGAACTCGGCCCGATGCTGCGGGAGACCGCCGACGCGATCTCGCGCGAGCTCGGCTGGGGTAGCTGAAGCCAACGGGCTCCGGAACACGGGGCCGGAGAGGGAGACCAAAATGCCTGCCGACCGTATGACCGTCCTGTCGTCGATGATGGGACAGGGGGTGATTCCGGTGTTCTATCATCCGGACGTCGAGGTGTGCCGCAACGTCATCCAGGCGTGCGCGGACGGCGGCGCCAAGTGCATCGAGTTCACCAACCGCGGCGACTTCGCCGACGAGGTGTTCCGCGAACTCAGCCACCACTTCGCCAAGGCGGACCCGAGCGTGATCCTCGGCGTCGGCTCGATCGTCGACGCGCCGACCGCGGCGATGTACATCGCTGCCGGCGCGCGCTTCGTCGTCGGGCCGCTCCTCAATCCCGAGGTCGCGAAGGTCTGCAACCGCCGCAAGATCGCCTACAGCCCGGGCTGCGGCACGCTCTCCGAGATCGGCCAGGCCGAGGAACTCGGCTGCGAGATCGTCAAGGTGTTCCCCGGCAGCACCGTCGGCGGGCCGGAGTTCGTGAAGTCGGTGCTCGCGCCGTGCCCGTGGAGCAAGATCATGCCGACCGGCGGCGTCGACTGCACCGAAGAGTCGCTGACCAAGTGGTTCAAGGCCGGGGTGGTGTGCGTCGGCATGGGCAGCAACCTCGTCACCAAGGCGGCGCTCGAGGC
>QKGW01000439.1 GCA_003250275.1 Alphaproteobacteria bacterium | reverse complement strand
TCGGCAAGCAGCGCCTCCTCGGCGGCGCGGCCGGTGCGGCGCGAGGTGGTGAGCAGCACCCGCCCGCCGATCGTCGCGGCGAGCCCGGAGAGCGCGCGGCCGAGGTTGGCGGCGCGCGGCACGCTGAAATCGTGGGTCTTGGTCGCGCCGCCGACGAGCACGCCGATGCGCGGCTCCGGCACCGGTTCGAGCCGGTCGGCCCAGACCGCGCGCGCGGCGTCGAGACGCGGCTGGGTGACGCGGTGCGGCGCGCCGGTGACGCGCACGACGTTGCCGCCGCCCGGGGCGTGGCCGTCGTGGTTGGGAATCGCGATCACCGCGAAGTCGCTGCGCCCCGGCCAGCCCGGATCCATGATCTGGCAGAGCGACGCGCGCCCGAGCGAGCGGCGGCGGATCCACCTTGCCACCGGCGCGAGCCTGCGCCCGGCGGCGATCACCAGGGCGGGCGGGGTTTCGCGGATCAATTCGGTGCGGCTCTCGGCAGCGACGCCGAGCAGGCTGGTGCCGCGGATGAGGTTGGGCAGGCGCACCTTGTCGTCGTAGGCGACGCGGATCTGGCGGAACTCGCGCCCGAGCGCCTCGGCAACGCCGAGGGTCTGCGCGGTGTTGCCGGCGCGGTCGTCGATCAGGGCCCAGATTTCGTTTGCGGTCAACGGAGTCGCCTCGTTCGATGCGCGTCGGCCGCGCGCGTTCGGGTTCCGGAACCAGCGATATCGCTTTTCGGCGGCGAAAAAAAGCCGTATATCGGCGCGCCGCCTGGCGGAGCGGCGGAAGGCATTGTCACGCGCCCCGCTTCGGCCTAAAAACACATCCCCGAGCCCGCCGCAAGAAGGAACCCGCCACGATGTCCACCGCCTCCCGCACCTCCGAACAACGCCGGACCGGCCAGGTCGTGGCGAAGATCCTGATCGAGATCGGCGCCGTCAATTTCCGCCCCGAGGATCCCTACACCCTGACGTCGGGGTGGGTGAGCCCGGTGTACATCGACTGCCGCAAGGTCATCTCCTTCCCGCGCGCCCGCAAGGAAATCACCGAGCGCGCCCGCAAGATGATCAGCGACAAGGTCGGCTTCGAATCGCTCGACGCCATCGCCGGCGGCGAGACCGCGGGCATCCCCTACGCCGCCTGGCTCGCGGACGCCATGGGCCTGCCGATGCAGTACGTCCGCAAGAAGGCCAAGGGCTTCGGCCGCAACGCGCAGATCGAGGGCGATCCGAAGCCCGGCCAGCGCGTTCTCCTGGTCGAGGACCTCGCCACCGATGGCGCGAGCAAGATCAACTTCGTCAACGCCCTGCGCGCCGCCGACCTCGAATGCGCCCACGCCCTCGTGGTGTTCTTCTACGGCGTGTTCCCGGGCGCGCTGAAGCTGCTCGAGGAGAGCGGCGTGACGCTCCACTACCTCTGCACCTGGTGGGACGTGCTCGAAGCCGCCGAGGACGGCGGCTACTTCGCCAAGGAAACCATCCAGGAAGTGCGCGACTTCCTCCACGACCCGGTCGAGTGGTCGCTGCGCCACGGCGGCCGCGGTCCGGAAGCGACCGCGTAACGCAAAAAAGGCCCCCGGAACTCCGGGGGCCTTTTTTCTTGGATCGCGGCACGGCTCAGGCGGCTTCGGCCCAGAGCTTGAGCGCCGAATAGATGGCGTCGTGGGTCGGGGTCGGAACCTCGGCCTGGTGGCCGTAGCGGCTCACCGTGCCCGACAGCCACGGAA
>QKGW01000152.1 GCA_003250275.1 Alphaproteobacteria bacterium | reverse complement strand
GCGGCGTCGGCGAGCCAGAGCGCGCCCTCGCGGGTGTAGGCGCGGCCGTTGGCGAACCACTTCTGCCGCGCGGCGTCGTCGGCGGTCGTCCAGATCGCCTCTTCGGCGCGGCGGGAGAGGGTGCCGCGGTCGGGCCATGAGGGATTGGCGTCGAGAAACGCCTTGATCTCGGCGAAACCCGCGCCGCTGCCGGGGCTGCGCAGCATCATCCAGGTCATCACCTTGGAGAACTGCGCTTTCGGTGCCTGCGTGGTCAGGCGGCGCACCTCGCGCCAGTCGCCCTTCTCGGCGGCGGTGAAGCCGGGGAATCCGGGACTCGGCTTGCGCGCCGGTTTGGGCGGCGTCGGCATCGGCTTGACGCCGGGTTTCGGCGGCTTCGCCGTCGCCTCGGGCTTGCCCTTCGACGAGGTGGTCGCGGCGTCGGCGGGCACGCCGAAACCGGTCCCGCAGCCGATGACGATCGCCGCGAGCACGCTGAAGACGCCGGAAATGCCCTTGCCAGCCGTGCGTGTCATGTGTGTGCCAAGTTTATTGGGGCAATTGCCCCGTGGACGGCTTGTCGTTATTCTATCGCTTCCGTCACCCATACCCGGTATAAACCCCGGATTCGCAGCGTCCGCAAGACGGATTTTCACCGATGGAGCAACCGATGTTCAAAGGCTCGATGACCGCGCTGATTACGCCCTTCCGCGATGGAGCGGTGGACGAGAAAGCGTTCGCCCGGTTCGTCGACTGGCAGATCGCCGAGGGCACGCACGCGGTGATTCCGTGCGGCACCACGGGTGAGTCGCCGACGCTTTCGCATGTGGAGCACAATCGCGTCACCGAAATCTGCATCGAGGTCTGCAAGGGCCGCATCCCGGTGATTGCCGGCACCGGCTCGAACTCGACCGAGGAAGCGATCAGTCTCTCGCAGCACGCCCAGAAGGCGGGCGCGGACGCGCTCCTGGTGGTGACGCCGTACTACAACAAGCCGAATCCGGAAGGTCAGTACCTGCACTTCAAGGCGATCGCCGAGGCGGTCGACCTGCCGATCTTCATCTACAACATTCCGGGCCGCTCGGTGATCGACATGTCGGTCGCGACGATGGCGCGTCTCGCCAAGCTGCCGAACATCGTCGGCGTCAAGGACGCCACCGCCGATCTCGCGCGCCCGCTCAAGGTTCGCACCGAAATCGGCCCGAAGTTCTGCCAGCTCTCGGGCGAGGATGCCACCGTCACCGCGTTCCTCGCGCAGGGCGGCGTCGGCTGCATCTCGGTTTCGGCGAACGTCGCGCCGCGCCTGTGCTCGGAACTGCACACCGCCTGGCAGCAGGGCGACTACGCCCGCGTCTGGCAGCTGCGCGACCGCCTGATGCCGCTGCACGAGGCGATGTTCTGCGAGACCAGCCCGGCGCCGGTGAAGTTCGCCGCGTCGCTGCTCGGCATCTGCGCCGATGGCTGCCGTCTGCCGATCGCGCCGCTCTCCGCCGAGGCGAAGGTGAAGGTCGAGGCCGCGCTGCAGAAGGTCGGCCTGCTGGAAGCCGCGCACTGAGGGCGCACTAGGGTCGAGAGATGAAACAGCCCCGCAAGGCGATAATCTCCACCGGCGTGGTCAGCGAGAACCGTCGGGCGCGCTACGAGTATGCGGTCGAGACGACGCTCGAGGCGGGTCTGGTTCTCTCCGGCAGCGAGGTGAAGAGCCTGCGTCACGGCCAGGCCAATCTCAACGATTCCTT
>QKGW01000035.1 GCA_003250275.1 Alphaproteobacteria bacterium | reverse complement strand
CGACGCCGTCGAACACCCAGGCATCGAGGGCGACGCCCGGCTGCGCGGAGTATTCCGCGATCAGCGCGTCGAGGGTGGAGGGGAAGGCGCGTTCGAGCAAAGGCATCGTCATTGCGTGGTCCTCCCGGTGGGGTCGAGGCTGTCGCGCAGCCAGTCGCCGAGAAGGTTGAGGCCGAGCACCGTGAGCAGGATCGCGAGGCCGGGGAATACGCTCACCCACCACGCGTTCTGGAGGTAGGTGCGGCCGTCGGCGAGCATCCCGCCCCAGCTCGGGATCATCGGGTCGACGCCGAGACCGAGGAAGGTGAGGCTGCTCTCCAGAAGGATGTTGTTGGCGACGTTCAACGTCATCAGCACGATCACCGGGCCGATCAGGTTGGGCAGCAGATGGCGGAACAGGATCTCGCGGTCGGGCACGCCGATCGCCCTGGCGGCGAGCACGAATTCGCGTTCGCGCAGCGCCAGCACCGAGCCGCGCACCAGCCGCGCGTACTGCACCCACTGCGAGACCACCAGGAGGATGATGGTGTTGGTGAGGCCGCCGCCGAAGATCGCGATGAAGGTGATCGCCATGAGGATGAAGGGGAGCGCCAGTTGCACGTCGGCGAAGCGCATCACCACGACGTCCCAGAAGCCGCGGTAGTAGCCGGAGACCAGCCCCATCGCGACGCCGACCACCACCGCGCCTGCGACCGAGAACGCGCCGACCTTGAGCGAGATCTTGCCGCCGACGATCACCCGCGCGAGCACGTCGCGGCCGAGCGGATCGGTGCCGAAGGGGTGCGCCGTGCTGACGAACGGGCGGGTGAGGCGGGCCATCAGGTTGATGCCCTCGCCGCCGTCGGGGAAGATCAGGCCGGAGAGCAGAATGGCGAGGCCGATGCCGCCCACCAGGGTCGCGCCGAGGATGAATTCGAGACTCTTGAAGCCGCGCATCGGCTCACTCCGTGCGGATGCGCGGGTCGATCAGCCCGTAGGCGATGTCGACCGCGAGGTTGACGAGGACGATCAGCAGCGAGAGCACGCAGATCACCGCCTGCAGCACCGGATAATCGCGCGCGGCGATAGCGTCGAAGGCGAGCGAGCCCATCCCCGGCCAGTTGAACACCCGCTCGACGACGACGATGCCGCCGAGGAGGCCGCCGAACTGGAGGCCGAAGTAGGTGACCAGCGGGATCGCGCAGTTGCGGAGCGCGTGCTTGTAGAGCACCACGTTTTCGGCGAGGCCCTTGGCGCGCGCCACCATGATGAATTGCGAGCGCAGGATGTCGAGCATCGCGGTGCGCACCAGCCGCACGTTGGTCGCGGTGAGGATCACCCCCATGGTGGCGGCGGGCATGATGAAGCTCTGCCACCCTTCCATGCCCGAGGGCGGCAGCCAGTTGACGACGATCGCGAACAACAGCACCAGCATCGTCGCCAGCCAGAAGTTGGGGAACGACAGGCCGACGAGGGAAAGGATGCGGATCGCCTGATCGGGCCAGCGGCCGCGGTGCACCGCGGCGAGGATGCCCAAGGGGATGGAGAGCGCGATCGACACCACCATCGAGGCGAAGGCGAGGCCGAGGGTGGCGGGCAGCGCCGCGGCGATCAACTGCGACACCGGCGTGCCGCCGAGGAAACTGCGGCCGAAGTCGAAGGTCGCGAGGCCTTTGAGGAAGCCGAGGTACTGCGCCGCGAACGACTGGTTGAGGCCGAGGCCCTCGCGGATGCGCACCA
>QKGW01000096.1 GCA_003250275.1 Alphaproteobacteria bacterium | reverse complement strand
CGAGAGCCGCGAAACCTACCGCGGCGCCCTGGTCGGCTATCTCTCGGGCCACCTCGGCAAGCTCTCCGCCGACAGCCGCGAGCGCCTCGAACGCAACCCGCTGCGCATTCTCGATTCCAAGGACGAGGGCGACCGCGCGGTGATCGCCGAAGCGCCGCTTCTGGGCGAATACCTCAACGCCGCCTCGAAGGCGTTCTACGATGACCTCAAGAACGGCCTGATGGACCTCGGCATCGACTTCGTCGAGAACCCGCGCCTGGTGCGCGGCCTCGATTACTACGGCCACACCGCCTTCGAGTTCACCACCGACGCGCTCGGCGCGCAGGGTACGGTGATGGCGGGCGGGCGCTACGACGGCCTGATCAAGACCATGGGCGGTCCGGCCACCGCGGGCGTGGGTTGGGCCGCGGGCGTCGAACGCCTCTCGATGCTGCTCGCCGACGAGGTCGCCGCCGAGCGCCCGGTCGCGATGATCCCGGCGGGCAACGACCCGATGATCAAGCGCGAGGCGATGATCCTCACCGAGCGCCTGCGCCGCGCCGGCTTCGCCGTCGACCTCGGCTTCTCGGGCAACATGGGCAAGCGGATGAAGCGCGCCAACAAGGTCGCCGCCAAGGTCGCGGTGATCCTCGGCGAGGATGAACGCCTCGCCCGCGCCGTCACCCTCCGCGATCTCGACAGCGGCGAGCAGACCACGGTCGCCCTCGACCGCATGGAAGACAGCATCCGCGCGATGCTCGCGGGCTCCCCGGAGGTCGCCGTCGGTGGCATTTGAGGACAAGCTCGAACAGGTCCTGCGCCGCCACCAGGAGGCGACCGGGCGGCTCGCCTCGGACGCCTCGCTCGACCCCGCGACGATGGCCTCGCTCTCGCGCGAGGCCGCCGAACTCGCGCCGGTGGTCGAACTGATCGAAACCTGGAAGAAGACCAGGAGCGACCTCGCCGAAGCCGAGGCGATGGCGCGCGACGGCGACGCCGAACTGCGCGCGCTCGCCTACGACGAAATCGCCGCCTGCAAGGAACGCCTGCCCGAGATCGAGGCGGACATGCGCGTCGCCCTCCTGCCGAAAGACGCCGACGACGCGCGCAACGCGATCCTCGAAGTCCGCGCCGGCACCGGCGGCGACGAGGCGGCGCTGTTCGCCGCCGACCTGTTCCGCATGTATCAGCGCTACGCCGCGCTCAAGGGCTGGCGTGTCGAGGTGATGGACCTCAACGAAACCGGCATCGGCGGGATCAAGGAAGTCGTCGCCAGCGTCGCGGGTACGGGCGTGTTCGCGCGCCTCAAGTTCGAATCCGGGGTGCACCGCGTCCAGCGCGTTCCCGCCACCGAGGCGGGCGGGCGCATCCATACCTCCGCCGCCACCGTCGCGGTGCTGCCCGAGGTCGAGGACGTCGACATCGAAATCAAGGACGGCGACCTCCGCATCGATACCTACCGCTCCCAGGGCGCGGGCGGCCAGCACGTCAACACCACCGATTCCGCGGTGCGCATCACCCACCTGCCGACCGGCACCGTGGTCGCCTGCCAGGACGAGCGCTCGCAGATCAAGAACAAGGCCAAGGCGATGAAGGTGCTGCGCGCGCGCCTCTACGAACACGCCCGCCAGGCGAGCGCCGATGCGCGCTCCGCCGACCGCCGCGCCCAGGTCGGCTCGGGCGACCGCTCGGAACGCATCCGCACCTACAACTTCCCGCAAGGCCGCGTGACCGACCACCGCAT
>QKGW01000240.1 GCA_003250275.1 Alphaproteobacteria bacterium | reverse complement strand
GCGGCGTGCAGCGCCACCAGGCCCCAGCCCCAGGCGCACATCAGGAACGGGTCGGTCGAAATCAGCATCGCCGAGACCGACACCCCCGGCAGGGTGAGGAACAGCAGCGTCGCGAGCAGCGCGGTGGGGGCGTCGGCGACGCGGCGGGCGAGCGCGAAAATCGCGAGCGCGGTGCCCGCGTGGGCGAGCGGCGAGCCGAGGCGCACCGCCCATTCGGCGTCGCCGAAGAGCGCGGTGGTGGCAGCGATCGCCCAGGCGACCACCGGCGGCTTGGAAAAATATCCCCACGCCGGGTCGAGCGCCCACGACCAGTACTGCGCTTCGTCGAAGGAGAGGTTGTAGGGCGCGGCGATCAGCTCGACGACGCGCCACAGCGTCACTGCGAGCACCGCGGCGAGCGCGGCGCCCCAGCCGGGGGCGGCGAGGCGGCGGTCCATCAGCCGTCCTCCTGGTGGAACAACACCGCGAGCGCGATCAGCAGCGTCACCACCACCGGGCTCCACGCGGCGAGGAACACCGGCAGGGTCGAGGACATGCCGAGCGCGTAGGTGATGCGGGTGAAAAAGTAGAAGACGAAGCCGACGCCGACGCCCGCGACGATGCGCAGGAGCAAACCGCCCTTGCGGACGTTGGGGTTGAGCGAGAACACCGCGGCGACGAACACCATCGCCGCGAGCAGCAGCGGCGAGGCGAGCAGCGAATGCCAGTGCAGCAGGTGGCGGTGCGCCGAGAACCCGGCGGATTCGAAGAATTTGATGAAGCCCGGAAGCTCCCAGAACGACAGGCTGGCGGGCGAGGAGAACTTCTCCTGGATCTTGCCGAGAGTGAGCGTGGTCGGCTGGCTGATGTGCTCGACGTGCGAGCTCGCCTCGCCCGCGCTCAGCGCCCACACGTCGGTGAGCACCAGCACGTGGTCCTGGATCGTGCCGGTCGCCGCCTCGTAGCGCTTGGTCATCTTGCCGGTGGCGTCGAGAGCCATCACGCTGACCCGGCGCATCGTCAGCTCGCCGCCCGACTGGTGCACCTTGGCGGCGTGGATCACCGCCTGGCCGCCGCCCGGCCGCGCCTCGCGCAGCCACAAGCCGCCCGAGGAGAACGACAGCGGATTGTCGAGGCGCATCCGCAGCCCGTCCTCCATGCGCTCGTACTGGCGGTACATCGTCGCCGCGAGCGGATTGAGGACCGCGAGGTTGAACGCGCCGAACAGCACCACGACGATCAGCACCGGCGCGAGAAACTGCCACGCCGAAACGCCGACGGCGCGGATCACCACCAGCTCGTTGGTGCGGGTCAGCCGCCAGAACACGATCATCGCGCCGAGCATCACCGCGAACGGCAGCACCGTGGTGAGCATCTGCGGCATCTTGAGGAACGCCATTTCGAGCACCACCGCGAGCCCGGCGTCGGACTTGCCGGAAAGGCGGCGCAACAGCTCGATGCTGTCGAACAGCAGGGTGATCCCGACGATTCCGAGCAGCGTGAACAGGAACGCGAGCGAAAATGCGCGGGCGACGTAAAGGCTGATGATCGGTGACAGTCGCATTCCTGCGTTCCGTTGGTTACACTCGGCTGCGCCGCGACCAGAACCTTCCCCGAAGCTCCGCGACACCGCAACCCGAAATCAGACCGGACGAGACGGTCCCAAACAGGAAAGGACGAACCCATGGTCCAACTCACGCGCATTTATACCCGAGGCGGCGACAAGGGAAAGACCTCTTTGGGCGACGGCACCCGCGTCAACAAGGGCTCCCTGCGCGTGTCGTCCTACGGCACCGTCGACGAGGCCAACGGCGTGATCGGTCTCGCGCGCGTCCACACCTCGGGCGACGCCGAGGCGGACGCGATGCTCGCGCGCATCCAGAACGACCTCTTCGACCTCGGCGCGGACCTCTGCACCCCGATCAAGGAGGACGAGGATCCGGCGATGGTGCTGCGCGTCAAGCCCGAGCAGGTCAAGCGCCTCGAGAAAGAGATCGATGCGATGAACGCGGAACTCCAGCCCCTCAAGTCGTTCATTCTTCCGGGCGGCGGCGCGGCGGCGGCGTATCTGCACCTCGCCCGCTCGGTGGTGCGGCGCGCCGAGCGCGAAATGTCGGTGCTGATCGAGCAGGAACCGGTCAATCCCGACGCGCTCAAGTACGCCAACCGCCTCTCCGACCACCTGTTCGTGATGGCGCGCTACCTCAACGACAAGGGCACGGCCGACGTGCTCTGGGTGCCGGGCGCCAATCGCTGAGGCCCGGGTTCGGGTAAAGAGGCTTTTTTTTGCACGCGGGAGCGCGTAGCCTCCGATCGCGGAGGCGCGGGTTTCCGCGTGCCACGGTACGTTTTGTGGAGAGAACTGGATGAAGCTCCTCGTCGCGGTCAAGCGGGTGGTCGACTACAACGTCAAGATCCGCATCAAACCGGATCACACCGGCGTCGACACCGCCAACCTCAAGATGTCGATGAACCCGTTCGACGAGATCGCGGTCGAGGAAGCGGTGCGCTGGAAGGAACAGGGCAAGGCGACCGAGGTCGTCGCCGTCAGCATCGGCCCGCAGGCGGCGCAGGACACCCTGCGCACCGCGCTCGCGATGGGCGCCGACCGCGCGATCCTGGTGCAGACCGACGCCGAGGTGGAGCCGCTCGCGGTCGCGAAAATCCTCAAGGCGATCGCGGCGGAGGAGGCTCCCGGCGCGGTGATCCTCGGCAAGCAGGCGATCGACGACGACAGCAACCAGACCGGCCAGATGCTCGCGGCGCTGCTCGGCTGGCCGCAGGGCACCTTCATCTCCGAGGCGTCGCCCGACGGCAACGGCCGGATCACCGTGGTGCGCGAGATCGACGGCGGCCTCGAAACCCTCTCCCTCGCCACGCCGTGCATCCTCACCACCGACCTCCGCCTCAACGAGCCGCGCTACGCGTCGCTGCCCAACATCATGAAGGCGAAGAAGAAACCGCTCGACGCCACGACGCCCGAGGCGCTCGGCGTCGACGTCGCGCCGCGCCTCGTCACCCTCAAGGTCGAGGATCCGCCGCACCGCAAGGCCGGGGTGATCGTCGCCTCGGTGGACGAACTCGTCGAGAAGCTCAAGAACGAAGCGAAGGTGCTGTGATGCGTGCCCTGGTCCTCGCCGAACACGACAACCGTTCCCTCAAGCCCGCGACCCACGCCGCCGTCGCCGCCGCGAAGCAGCTCGGCGGCGAGGTCGACGTGGTGGTGATCGGCCATCGCGCCGACGCGGTGGCACAGCAGGCCGCCAAGCTCGACGGCGTCGCCAAGGTGCTGGTCGCCGACGATCCGGTATTTCACGAACTCCTCGCCGAGCCCGCCGCCGACCTCCTCGTCGGCCTCGCCTCGGGTTACGACGCCCTCCTCGCTCCCGCCACCGCCACCGGCAAGAACGTGATGCCGCGCCTCGCCGCGCTGATCGATGTACAGCAGGTCTCCGAGATCGTCGCGGTGATCGACGCCGAAACCTTCGTCCGTCCGATCTACGCCGGCAACGCGCTCGCCACGGTCAAGTCGACCGACGCGAAGAAGGTGATCACCGTGCGCGCCACCGCCTTCGCGCCCGCCGCCGAAACCGGCGCGGCCGCGATCGAGCCGATCGCCGCTGTGGCCGATCCCGGCGCTTCGCGCTTCCTCGAACGCCGCGTCACCGAATCGGTGCGCCCCGAGCTCACCGCCGCGCGCGTCGTCGTCGCGGGCGGGCGCGGCATCGGCTCCGACGGCGCGTTCGCCCTGGTCTCGCAGCTCGCCGACATCCTCGGCGGCGCGGTCGGCGCGAGCCGCGCCGCGGTCGACGCCGGGTTCATCCCCAACGACGCGCAGGTCGGCCAGACCGGCAAGATCGTCGCCCCCGACCTCTACATCGCGGTCGGCATCTCGGGCGCGATCCAGCACCTCGCGGGCATGAAGGATTCGAAGGTGATCGTCGCGATCAACAAGGACAGCGAGGCGCCGATCTTCCAGGTCGCCGATTACGGCCTCGTCGCCGACGTGTTCGAGGCGGTCCCGGCCCTGATCGAGCGCCTGAGCGCCTGAGGACCACCGTGCAACGCCTGCTCACCGGGGTTCGCCCGTATCTCGCGCTGCTGCTGCTGTGCCTGGGGCTCTACATCCCCGGCCAGTCGGCGGTGCCGCCGCTCGACCGCGACGAATCCCGCTACATGCAGGCCTCGAAGCAGATGCTCGAGACCGGCGATTTCGTCTCGATCTACTTCCAGGACACGCCGCGCAACAAGAAGCCGGTCGGCATCTACTGGGCGCAGGCCGCCGCGGTGGCGGCGTTCTCCGACGCCGCCTCGCCCGACCCGTGGCCCTACCGCCTGCCCTCGTGGCTCGGCGCGACCGCCGCGGTGCTGATGACCTTCGGCTTCGGCAAGCACCTCTTCGGCCGCGGCGTCGCGTTCACCGGCGCGGCGCTGCTCGCCTCCTCGCTGATCCTCGTCGCCGAGGCGCACCAGGCCAAGACCGACGCGGCGATGCTCGCCTGCGTCGTCGCCGCGATGGGCGGCCTCGCGCGGCTCTACCTCCAGGCGCGCAAGGGACCCGCCGTGCCCACCTGGCAGGTCGCGGCGATGTGGCTGGCGCTCGGCCTCGGGATGTTGATCAAGGGCCCGGTGCCGCCGATGGTGATGGGCCTCGCCGCGCTCGCGCTGGTGATCGCCGACCGCCGCTGGCGCTGGCTCGGCACCACGCGCCCGGTCACCGGCCTGATCCTCGCGCTCGCGGTGGTCGCGCCGTGGATGATCGCGGTCGCCGCCAGCCCGCAGGCGGATTTCGTCTCCGCCGCGGTCAAGGAAGACCTGATCCC
This sequence comes from Alphaproteobacteria bacterium, assembly GCA_003250275.1. Classification (GTDB taxonomy): domain Bacteria; phylum Pseudomonadota; class Alphaproteobacteria; order Rhodospirillales; family Rhodospirillaceae; genus Oleispirillum. The sequence goes on along the minus strand of QKGW01000240.1, from coordinate 1,888 downwards.
CAAGCTGCTCGGCGGCCAGGAGGCGCACGGCGGCTTCCCCGGCCTCTACCTCGCGCTCGCGCTCTTCACCCTGTGGCCGGGCTCGCTCTTCCTCGTCCCCGCCGCGGTGCGGAGCTGGCGGATGCGCGCCGAGCCGGGCGTGCGCTTCTGCCTCGCCTGGATCGTGCCGTCGTGGCTGGTCTTCGAACTCGTGCCGACCAAGCTGCCGCACTACCCGCTGCCGCTCTACCCGGCGATCTGCCTGCTCATCGCCGCCGCGCTGTTCGCGGTGCGCGAGCCGGTCTACGCGCTCTTCGGCAAGGTCTGGCAGAAGGCGGTCGGCGGCGTGTGGGCGGCGGTCGGCGTGGTTCTCGCGGTCGCGGCGATCGTGCTGCCGATCCTCTACGGCGACGGCTTCCCCTGGCTCGCCATCCCCACCGCGCTCTGCGCCCTCGCCGCCGCGCTGCTGCCGCTCAAAAAATCGTGGTCCGGCCTGCACCTGCCCGCCGCCGCGTTCGCGGTGCTGCTCGCGGTGCCGACCTACGCCGGGGTGTTCCAGTCGGTGATCCCGAGCCTCGACCGCCTGTGGATCGCGCCGCGCCTCGCCGCCGCGATCCACGCGATCGCCCCCGCGGATGCCGACGTCGCGCTCTCCGGCTACTCGGAGCCGAGCGGGGTGTTCCTGATCGGTACCCAGACCCGTCTCGTCAGCGCCGAAGCGGTCGCCGACGCTCTCGCCGACGATCCCGGCGCGGTCGGCGTGGTCGACGCGCGCGACCTGCCGGCGTTCGAGGCCGAACTCGCGGCACGCGGCGTCGCGCCGCTCGCGCCGCGCACCGAGGTGCCGGGCTTCAACTACTCGAAGGGACGCGAACTCCGCCTGCAGGTGTTCCGCCGCGACGGCCCCTGATCATGAACCTGCGCCCCGCCGCCGCGCTGTTCCGCTTCGTCGCCGGGCTGATCCGGCGCGGCGGCGCGCTTTTGCGGCGGTTCGCGCGGGCCAATCCCTGGACCGCGGCGACGCTCGGCGTCTGCCTGGTGTGCGCGGCGATGATCGCGTGGTTCGATCTGCCGCTCGCGCACCTGCTGCGCGACAACCTGCCGCGCGAGACCTTCGGCTTCTTCAAGGTCCTCACCGACATCGGCCTCTCGGGGCTGTGGTACGTGCTCGCCGCGGCGCTGCTGCTCGGCGGGCGCATCCTCGCCGGGTTCTCCTCGACGATCGCGCGGCACGACCAGTTCATGAACCTCGCACGCTCGGCGTGGTTCATGGTCGTCGCGATGGCGACCTCGGCGGCCGCGGTACAGCTGATCAAGTTCGCGGTCGGGCGCTACCGCCCGCGCTACCTGTTCGACGAAGGGCTTTACGGCCTCGATCCGTTCGGCGTCCACATGGGGATGTACTCGTTCCCCTCCGGCCACACCCAGACGGTGGTCGCGGCGATGACCGCGCTGACGCTGATCTACCCGCGCTACAACCTGCTCTACGTCCTCGTCGCGGTGCTCGTCGGGTCGAGCCGCGCGCTCACCACCATCCACTATCCGTCGGACGTGCTGATGGGCGCGTACGTCGGCTTCGCCGTGACGATGTGGCTGCGGCGGCTGTTCGAGCGCAACGGCCGCACCCTGCGGGTCGACCGCTAGAGCGGCAGCTTGCCGGTGGTGGCGAAGATGCGCAGCAGCTCCTTCGCCGGTTCCTGGGTGAGGTCGAGATTGTCGGTGAGCGCGATCAGCTCGCCCTCGGCGGTAATGAAGCCGCCGACCGGCAGGTTGCCGACGCCGAACGCACCGAGCGTGCGGTCGCCGTGGTCGAGGAAGATCGGCAGGTTCTGGATGTCGTTGCCGCGGTAGAAGAACCGCGCGCCGTCGATCCCCGCCTTGTCGGCGGTCATGATCGGCACGATGGTGA
>QKGW01000389.1 GCA_003250275.1 Alphaproteobacteria bacterium | reverse complement strand
AAGCAGCCGGAACCGCCGAAAGCGGAGCCGCCGCCGCCCGAGCCGGAGATCGAGACGCCGCCCGAGATCGCCGCGATCGCCGCGCTCGAACGCCAGCGAATCGCGATGATGCGCTTCCTCACCGGCCTCCTCACCGCGCTCAAGGAGATCTGCCCGCAGCTCGACGCCTACAGCCGCTTCGGCCTCGATCTGGTCGTCGCCGGGGCGTGCGCCGAACTCGGCCGTCGCGAGGACCTGCGCGAGGCGGACGTGTTCGCCCTGACCTCCGAGGCGGTGACGATGCTCGGCTCCAAGCCCGCGCTCACCGAGGCCTTCGTGCGCAAGATCGACGTGCACGCCACCGACCCGCGCTACGCCCAGATGATCGCCCAGGGCGCGCGTGCGCTCGCCGCGTTCGCCGACGGCGCCGCCAGCCCGTTCGAGCCGATCGCGACGGCGATGCGCGGCTGGACCGCGCCGGGCGACCGCATCACCGGCAGCACCATCGTCACCATCCTGTTCACCGACATGGTCGGCTCCACCCAGCTCACCCAGGACCGCGGCGACAACGCCGCCCACGGCACCGTGCGCCTGCACAACGCGATCGTGCGCGCCGCCCTCGCGGAGCACGAGGGCGTCGAGGTCAAGCACACCGGCGACGGCATCATGGCCTCGTTCGCCGCGCCCTCGCAGGCGGTCGAGGCGGCGGCGGCGATCCAGCGCGCGGTGCGCGACCACAATGCCGCCGACCCGGCGCAGGCGTTCCACCTGCGCATCGGCATCAACTCGGGCGAACCGATCATCGAGGACGACGACATGTTCGGCGCGGCGGTGCAGCTCGCCGCGCGGGTGTGCGGCGAGGCCGAGCCCGACACCGTGCTGGTCGGCAACGTCGTGCGCGAGCTCGTCTCCGGCAAGGGCTTCGCGATGACCGCGCTACCGCCGCGCGCGTTGCGCGGCATCGCCGAGCCGCAGGTGCTGCACGTCGTCGACTGGGCCGCGGCCCCCGCGCAGCAGGCGCCTGCCGAGCCCGTGCAAGCCGCTGAAACCGAAGAGAAAGGCGAGCCGCCGCCGGGGCCTTGACAGCTCCGGGCGGGAAAACACATATCCTCCCTGCGCCGGTTGCCGCACCTGTGGGACCGGCCGAGCCTGACGGATGGCGCAAAGGCGCATCCGCGGATTTGGAAATCGCTCACTGGAGGATGACCATGCGTTCCTACGATCTTTCCCCCCTGCATCGCTTCACCGTCGGTTTCGACAACGTCTCCCGTCTGATGGACGCGGTTTCGCGCCTCGATGACGCGACGATGTCGTATCCGCCCTACAACATCGAGCGGTTCGGCGAGGACCGTTACCGCATCTCGATGGCGGTCGCCGGGTTCACCGAGAACGACCTCGACATCATGCTCAAGGACAACACGCTGACGATCTCCGGCCGCAAGGCCGAGGAAGAGGCGGACGCCGCCACCTTCCTGCATCGTGGGATCGCGTCGCGGGCCTTCGAGCGCCGGTTCGAGCTTGCCGCGCACATCAAGGTCAAGGGAGCCAGCCTCGAGAACGGCCTGCTCCACGTCGACCTTGAGCGCGAGGTGCCGGAGGAACTGAAGCCGCGCAAGATCTCGATCGACGCGACCGACGGCAAGAAGGCGATCGGCGGCCCGAAGGCCGCCTGACGCTTCCCCTCCCTACGGGAACTCCGGGCGCGGCCGCAAGGCCGCGCCTTTTTCATTTCAGGCACGCCCGAGCAGGTCGGTGCCGTAGGAGTTGTCGACGACGCAGAGCCAGCGCCCGTCCACCTCCTGGCGGAACACGTAGGTCGCGCGCCGCGTCGTCGAGACCGCCTCGCCCTCGGGGTTCACGGTGTCGAGGATGGTTTCCATCACCACCAGCGCGGTGTCCCCGCTCTCGAAGATCATCGTCTCGCCCTGGGAGACCGAGAGGCGATGGTCGAACACCTCCGCCACGCCGATGAACGCCTTGAGAATCTGCGCCTTGCCGACCGCGGTAAGGCCCGGCGCGACGACCAGGGTGGCGTCGTCGGCGTAGAATTCGATCAAGGCGTCGAAGTCTTCGGCGCCGATCGCCCGGTCGGCGGCGGCGATGACTTCCATCAGCGGGTGCGAGGACATGTTCGTCTCCTGTGGGCCGGGAGACGGGTGCGCGAACGAAAAACCCGCCTCGCGGCGGGTGTTCGGTCGTGTCGGAAATTCGGACGCGCGCTAACCCACCGCCTTGTGGCCGAGGATAATAAGCGACGATACGAGGATGAGTGCGCGTTCCATGGTCGGAAGCATGACACGCTGGAACGCGCGCCGCAAGCCGGTCATACGCCCGGCGGCGTCCACACCCCCTCGACGAAGTATTTCTGGAACATCTCGCGCGACTGCTCCGGCATCGGCGCGGAGCGGAAGCTCTCGCGGTCGATGAACACGTGGACCCAGTAGCCGAGCGCCGAGGGCGCCTCCTCGTCGCGGCGGAACAAGGCGAAGCCGAAGCGCACGCTCGACTTGCCGATGCGCTCGACGCGCATCCGCACCTCGACCGCGTGGAGCGGATAGTTGAGCGGCTTGACGAAGCGGCACATGTTCTCGGCGGCGAATGCGGTCACCGTGCTCGCCGGGGGGAACACGTCGTGGGTACGGAAGAACTCCACCACCACGCACTCGAAGAAGCGCATGTACTGGACGTTGTTGACGTGGCCCATCATGTCGAAATCGGACCAGCGCAGCACGATCTGGGTCGAGAACGGATAAGCCTCGCGGCGCTCGGCGATCTTTTCCTGGGCGTTGGTGTTTTCCGCGCCGCCGTGGGCGGCAAGCGGGATCACCGGGTTTCCGGCCTGGTGGGCGGTCATGCGTCGTCTCCCTCGGTCTTGAAGCTGAACAGGGCGTCGGCACCGCTCCGCACCCCCTTTTTCGCCGCGATGCCGGCGCGGGCGCGGGCGATCTCGGCCTCCATCGCCGCGATCGCGGCTTCGAGTTCGGTCACCGAAAGCGACGCGAGGTCGGCGGGAAGCATCGCTACCGGCCGCCGGGGCTTGTCATCGTCGTCGTCCATGTCGTATTCCCTATCCTTGCGTGATCGCTTCGATTTTTCTTCGCCGATGTTACCAGAGGGGGGTTTCGCCGCACCACTTCCGCCGCCAAATAGGTGACGACCCCTGCTCTTTCATCCCCTCCAGGAGAGAATTCCCATGCCCGCTCTGCCCTCGACCATGACCTGCATCGAAATTAAGGAATTCGGGGGCCCCGAAGGCCTGGTCCCGACGCAACGGCCGATGCCCGAGCCGGGCCCCGGCGAAGTGCTGATCAAGGTCGCCGCCGCGGGCGTCAACCGCCCCGACGTGGTGCAGCGCCAGGGCAACTACGCGCCGCCGCCCGGCGCGACCGACATTCCCGGCCTTGAGGTCGCGGGCACGGTGGTCAAGCTCGGCGAGGGCGTCGACCCGGCGCTCGACGGCGCGGAGGTCTGCGCGCTCCTCTCCGGCGGCGGCTACGCCGACTACTGCCTCGCCAAGGCGGCGCTCTGCCTGCCCTTCCCCAAGGGCTTCGACGCGCTCCACGCCGCGGCGATCCCGGAGACCTTCTTCACCGTCTGGCACAACGTGTTCGAACGCGGCGCGCTGCAGCCGGGCGAAACCTTCCTCATCCATGGCGGCACCGGCGGCATCGGCTCGACCGCGATCCAGCTCGCCAAGGCGATGGGCGCGCGCGTGTTCGCCACCGCCGGCAGCGCCGAGAAGGTCAAGGCGTGCGAGGAACTCGGGGCCGAACGCGGCATCAACTACCGCGAGGAGGACTACGTCGAAGTGGTGCGTGGCCTGACCGGTGGCAAGGGCGTCAACGTCATCCTCGACGTCGTCGGCGGCGACTACCTCAACCGCGACGTCAAGGCGATGGCCCCCTCCGGCCGCCACGTCTCGATCGCCTTCCAGAAGGGTGCGAAGGTCGAATTCAACTTCATGCCGATGATGCTCAAGCGCCTCACCTTCACCGGTTCGGTGCTGCGCTCGCAGCCGACCGAGGAGAAGGCGCGCATCGCCGCCGGGCTCACGGAAAAGGTCTGGCCCCTGCTCGACGCAGGAACCCTCAAGCCGGTGGTCTACAAGACTTTTCCGCTCGCCGACGCGGCCGGCGCGCATACTCTGATGGAATCTTCCCAGCATATCGGTAAAATCATGCTGGTCCCGTAACCGGGACCTGCCGCGACCTTTAAACGTCCGGTGCCGCCGACGCGCCTTTTCCCCGCGACGGCGGACGCCGGGCTTCGACCGCTCAGAACAAAAACAAAGAGGAACGCCATGGCTCTGCCCCTGATGCCGAAAGCCACCGCCGTCTGGCTGGTCGACAATACCGCTCTGACCTTCCGGCAGATCGCCGAGTTCTGCGGTATGCACGAGCTTGAAATTCAGGCGATCGCCGACGGCAACGTGCAAAGCAGCATCGTCGGCCAGGATCCGATCGTCGCCGGGCAGCTCTCCCGCGAGGAGATCGCCCGTTGCGAGACGGACCCGAACGCCAAGCTCAAGGCCCGCATCACCGACATTCCGACGCCGCAGTCGCGCGCCAAGGGCGCCCGCTACACCCCGGTGTCGAAGCGCCAGGACCGCCCGGACGCGATCTCCTGGCTGCTCAAGCACCACCCGGAACTGTCCGACGCGCAGATCGTCGCGCTGATCGGCACCACCAAGTCGACCATCGCCGCGGTGCGCGACAAGACCCACTGGAACGCCGCCAACATCAAGGCGCGCAACCCGGTGACCCTGGGTCTCTGCTCCGAAGCAGATCTCGAAAAGGCGGTGGTGATCGCCCACGGGCGCTCGGGCGGCATCGTCCCCGCTGCGCCGGTCGAAGAGCCCGAGGAGTAAGCCGGTGGCCGGGCCGACGATCGCATTTTTGGTGTTCGACGGCCTGACCCCTCTCGACTTCGTCGGGCCGTTCGAGGTCCTGAGCCGCCTGCCCGGCGCGTTCACCCGCATCGTATCCCCCACCGGCGGCGACATCCTCGCCGCCGGTGGGCGTTTGCGCATCGGCGCGGACGTCGCCCTCGACGAGATCGACGCCGCCGACGTGCTCGTCGTCCCCGGCGGGCCGGGCGCGCGCACGCTGATGCACGACGACGCCGTCACCGCCTGGGTGGCCCGCGTCGCCGCAGGCGCGCGCTTCACCGCGTCGGTCTGCACCGGCGCGCTGATCCTCGGTGGCGCGGGACTGCTGAACGGGCGCGAGGCCGCCACCCACTGGGCGGCCCGTCCGCTGCTCGCGGAATTCGGAGCGACGCCGGTGGCGCGGCGCATCGTCGATCACGGCAGCGTGCTCACCGCCGCCGGGGTTTCGGCGGGCATCGATCTCGCGCTGCTGCTCGCCGCCCACATCGCCGGCGAGGACGTCGCGCGCGCGATCCAGCTTCGTATCGAATACGACCCGCAGCCGCCGTTCGACAGCGGCGCGGTGGAAAAGGCGAGCCCGGCGATCCGCGACCTCGCCGCCACGGTCGGCTGAAACGCAAACGGCGCGTCCGAAGACGCGCCGCGTGGATGGATCTCGGTGATACCGTCAGGTCAGTCCCTGACTGCGCGCTGCATTTCGTCCTTGAGCAAAAGCTTCTGCTTCTTGAGGGTGTGGATCATATCCTCGTCGGGATGAGGGCGGAGGGTCTCCTGATGGATCGCATCGTCAATCGCAGAATGCTTTTCCTTCAGGGCTTCGATATGCGCGTCAGAATTCATAGGGTACCTCCGTGAGCACTTCCTAAGACCTACATTTAGTGTAAGACTTCGGCGAGTTTCGAGCCACCCTTTCAGGGTCACAAATCCGTAAATTTTGGCCTTGACCTCTAGGAAAAGCGCCACTTTCAAGGAGTAGGTTTGATGGCTTCCGCGATGATCGTCGGCATCACCGGGGCCTCCGGGGTGATCTGGGGCGTACGGATGCTCGACGCCCTCGGCGAGCTCGGCGTCGAGCGCCACCTGATCGTCACCCGTGCCGCCGAAATCACCCTCGCCCATGAGACCGATCTCAAGATCCGCGACCTGCGCGCGCGCGCCGACGTGGTCTACCGCCCCGACGACATCGCCGCCGCCCCCGCCTCCGGTTCGTTCCCGACGCTGGGCATGGTGGTGGCGCCGTGCTCGGTGAGCGCGCTCTCGGAGATCGCCGCGGGGATCACCGACAACCTCCTGACCCGCGCCGCCGACGTGACGCTGAAGGAGCGCCGCCGCCTGGTGCTGATGGTGCGCGAAACGCCCCTGCACTTGGGGCACATCCGCGCGATGGCCGCGGCGACCGAGATCGGCGCGATCGTCGCGCCGCCGGTGCCCGCATTCTATCACCGCCCGAAGTCGATCGAGGATGTCGTCGACCACGGCGTCGGCCGCGTGCTCGACCTCTTCGGGCTCGACACCGGCAAATTGAAGCGCTGGGGCCGCGACGTCGGCCCGAGGCCCCAGGAAGTCTAGGAAAAGTAGGAAGGTACAATTTGTTGTAAGGAGACGATCCATGTCACTCGGATCCGGAATCATCGACGACCTCACCCAACCCGCGCCGGGCGCCGCCATCGGCACCGCATGGCAGTTGTTCACCGATCAGGTGATGGGTGGAGTCTCCACGGCCACGATGCACCGCGAAATGGTGCACGGCCGCAACGCCATTCACATGCGCGGCGACGTCAGCCTCGACAACGGCGGCGGCTTCGTGCAGGTCTCGCTCGACCTTGCGCCGGAG
>QKGW01000221.1 GCA_003250275.1 Alphaproteobacteria bacterium | reverse complement strand
GAGCACGATGAACGCGGGCACGGTGGCGCGGCCGTAGGCGAGCGCGGCGTGGCTGCGCTTGCGCAGCTCGGCGGCGGCTTCGGCCCCGAGCTCGCTCGCGGAGCGGTGCTCGAGGCGCTCGCCCCAAATCTCGGCGGCGAGGCTCAGGGTCTCGGGCTGCGGCACATGGGTCCGGGCGTCGACGTCGATGCCTTTGCGCGCCAGGGTCTCGTCGGCGATTTCCTCGCCGAACAGCTTTACCGCTTCCGCGCGCACGCCCTTCGGGCCGATGTCGCGGGTGTTGCGCAGCGCGAGGTCGTAGCACGGGCTGCCGGCGCGGCCGGTGGCGGGCGGGTCGATCTCGAAGGCGTCGCGCAGCGGCATGTTGGTGGCGAGCGCCTCGGTGAACACGCCGAAGCGGTCCATGCCGCGGCTGAACACCGGCCCGGACAGACGCGCGAAGAGATCGCCGACGGCGGGCCACGCGCCGACGCGGAAGTCCTCGGCATCGAGCGCGGCGAGGGCGCTCGGCGAAAGCTCGGCGGTCTCGAAGGCGTCGAGGATCATCGACCCGGCGAGATCGCGGGCACGCAGCACGCGCTCGTGCACCCAGGCGACGCCGAGGCGCAGGCGCACCGCGACGAGGCCGAGCGCGAGGCGGAACACCGGCTGCGGATGCGCGCGCATCGAGAGCCAGAGCGCGGTTTCGAGCGATTCGGCAAGCCCCATCTTGCGGATCGCGACGGGAAAGTCCTCGCCCTGCTGGCGGGTGGTTTCTTCGAGCAGCGAAAGCCAGTCGCGGTGTCCGGCGCCCCAGGCGACGACGCGCGCAACGTCGGCGACCAGGCACTGGAAGCGCTCCTGATCCTCGGCGCTCAGCGCGGCGACGGCGCGGCGCAGAACGTCGAGCGCCTTGGTTTGCTCGGCGAAATTGTTGGCCTCGCGCTTGCGCGCGAAGGACGGAAACAGATCTGCCATTCCTGACCCCTCAGGTTTCGCGCGCCTTCAGACCCCGGCGCGCACGAACACGCGGTGTTCATAACACACCGGACGGGCGGCGGCCTACTCCGATGTCGGAAGAGGGGGAAGCGATCCGGCTGCAGTCCTCGAAGCTGTGACCTAACACTGGGTTGGGGACTTCGGGGTGGGGCTCTGCAGCCGGATCTTGTCGACAGGCGGCGGCGTCCGGGCGACCGGTCCGTGCGCTGGCGGCAATCGGGTAGGACATCGGCATGTCCTACCCGCTGCTGTACTGCCGGAATATGGCGGGTGTTGGGCGTGCGGCTGCCCAAATCGTGATAAAGAGATGTCGAAAACGCGACTTGGCAACCGCAAGTTTCCCGACAGTCGAGACCAAGAACCCGCCCGTTCCGGTTCTACTCGGCATCGCCCGGGAACAGCCGCGCCCAGCCGTCGGCGACCTTGCGCCGCGCCGCCGGGTCGCCCGCGAGGTAGGCGTCCGAGGCCTGCAGCGTCCGGAGCGCCGAAGCATCGAGCCCCTTCGGCGCGGCGGCCCGCGCGGTCGGCAGCGCCGCCTCGCCGAGCTTATCCTTGATCGCCTTGACCAGCATCACCCCGTCGGCGGTGCGCCGCGCAGGTCGGCGGAGTCCGCGATCACGTCGCCGAGGAGGCCGTCGACCCAGCGCCCGAGCCCGGCGATCTCGCCGTCGGCGCGGTCGCCGAGCGCGCTGCGGAGCTTGCCGCGTTCGGCCTCCGGGTCCAGCGCCGCCTCGGCGACGCGGCCGTAGTAGAGCGCGGCGAGTTCGGAGAACGCCTCCTGGCCGAGGCCGTGGCGGCGCGCCCAGTCCATCGCGCCCCGGGCGAGCGGATCGGCGGCGTCGGCGCGGATGCGCGCGGCGAGCGCCTCGGGCGGCGCGAGGTCGTAGACCTCCGGCGGCTCGGGGCGGGTCTCGGAGAGCTTTCGGCGTGCGACTTCACCAGCGCGCCGAGGTTGGGCGCGTCGGCCTCGGCGTCCCAGAAGGCGTCGGGCACGGTGAGCGTTTCGTCCTTGAAGCGGACGGAACGCGGGGTTTCGGCGATCGGCAGGTTGGTCATCGTCTGTCCTTTCAGTTGGGCGCGGAGCCGCGTTCGACGAGCTTGAGGATGTGGCGGGCGAGATGCCGCTGGCCTTCGAGATGCCAGAGCTGCTCGCTCGACACGTGCGCCCCCATCGCGCGGTCGAGGGTGAGGGCGCGGAGATAGGCGAGCGCCTGCGCGCCCTCCTCGCCCCGGAACAGCCGGGCGAAGAGGCGCTGGGTGGCGTCGGGAGACGGCGGCAGGATCACGGCGGTCACGGGCTTTCCTCCATGCGGTTGATCTCGGCGAACAGCGGCGCGAGCCCCCGCCCCGCGGGCTGCGGCGGCCTGAGGTGCGCCGCCTTGAAGCCGTGGGCTTCGAGGAAATCGCGGATGTAGCGCTCGCGGTCGACGAGGCCGAGGGTGGTTTCGGCGTCCACCTGCATCGCCAGCAGCAGCGCCTGATTGCGCGCCTGGGCGTCGGCGATGTCCTGGTAGCGCACCAGCGGCGACACCGGCACCGGGGTGATCCGCCGCCCGCCGAGCGGGAACGGCGCGATCGCATACGCGCTGCCCGCCATCGCCGGGCTCATCAGGATCGCGAGGCAGCGCATCACCAGCGGGTAGTCGAGTTCCGAGAGCAGGCGCAGGCTCATCGGCACGTCGACCGCCATCTGGTCGGCGCGGCGCTCGCCGATCTCGTAAGCGGTGCGGTTGCCCGCGGTTTCGGGCGGCGGCAGGCTCGGCCCCTTGATCGCCGCGTCGATGCCGTCCTGCAGGTCCTTCAACAACAGCTGCGAAACGTCGAACTTGCCCGGCGCTTCCAGCGGCTTCAGCCCCTCCGAGCCGGGCGCCTTGGGGATGATCGCACCGGGCACGAGGCGGATGTTCGCGGGATTGAGCACGCCGTCGTCCTCCGCCTGCCAGATGCCGGTAACGGCGATGGAGGCGTTCTTGAGGATCAGCTCCTTGGTCTTGTTGGCGGTAGCGATGTCGGCGCGGGCGTCGAGCACCGGGCCGCGCCCCATCGTCTCGCCGGTCGCCTTGTCCATGCGGAACACCACCCACGGCGAGGTGCGGTAATCGCGCGAGACCAACCGGTGCTCGCCCTCACGCAGGAACACCGCGTAGTCGTAGCGGCGGCGTTCGCCGTCCCACACCGTCGCCTCGACCACCGCGAACGGCGCGTCGGGATCGTCCGCGATGCGGCGCGTCACCGCATCGGGCACCTTCGCGTCGGGCCAGCGCTCGGCGAGATCGCGGCCGGGCACGTCGAAGGCGCGGAACACCGTGCGGATCGTGCCGTCGGCGCTCTCCTCGGGGATCACCTGACCGATCGGCACCGCCTCGAAGCGC
>QKGW01000006.1 GCA_003250275.1 Alphaproteobacteria bacterium | reverse complement strand
CCATATAGAACGGATGGTTTCGATATAGAGGGCGTAGGAAATTTCTGCGCCTTGCGCTATAATTTCTCATACTAAATTAATACTTTTGGATGGTTCGCCATGTCTGCCGAAGCGCGCTGCTGTTCCGAGACCGGTGGAGACCCGGGCGTCCACTGCCCGCTCAAGGCGCCGAATGCCCTGCTCGCCGACTTCATCGAGTTCTACGCCCAGTCCGCGGCGCGGCACGGGCAGCGGGCCGACGTCGAAGCCCTGCGCGGCGCAGCGCGCGAATTCCTGCGCAGCCACCCGCTCGACAGCTTCGCGTTCTCGACCTGCCGCCGCCTCCTCGGCGAGGCCGAAGGCCGCAGCCTGCCGCCGTTCGAGCGCGTGCTGATCGAGCCGCTGCGCCCGCTCCTGCCGCGTTTCGGCGGTTCGCCGGGCGCCGCCGCGCCGGCCGCCTATCCGATGCTGTCGCGCCGGGTGCTTCCGGGATTGCTCGCCGCGCTCACCGCGATGCTCGGGCAGGAACGCACCGAGGGCCTGCGCTTCCGCGCCGAGGCCCTGGCGGACGCGTTCCTCTCGCCCGAACGCGGCGAAACCGATTGGGCGGGGCTCGCCCGGGATGCCGAGAGCGCCGCGATCCACCAGGACGTGGGCCTCGCCGTGGTCGCGCACTTCGCCGATTTCGAACGGCGCTTCATCTGGCTGACGAACGTGATCGACGCGCACCTGCCGCCCGCGGCGAACGCGGCGGAGCGGGAATGGAGCTTCGGCGAGCGCCACGCGGTTGCGCTGCTGCTCGCGCTGATGCGGTCGCTGCGCGAGCGCCGCAAAACCGGCGGCGGCTTCGACGTGCCCACCACCGTCGCGGTCGACGCGTTCTTCGCCGATCTCGACGCCAAGGCGGCGGCGGCGAAGGTTTCGTTCTGAGGGTTATTCGCCCGGCCGCTGGCCGCGCAGCAGGAACTCGCGGCCGATCTTGACCTTGGGCTGGCCGTCGTAGGCGACGATATCGGCGGTGGCGTAGGTTTCGCCCCAGAGATCGGGCAGGAACGAGCCGGTGCCGATGATGTCGATCGGCGCGTGGGCGAGCGCCATCACGCTGCACTTCTTCGCCGAGAAGCCGCTCGAAGCGATGATCTTCACCTTGTCGAAGCCGCGCGAGTTCAACGCCTCGCGCACGTGCCAGATCGCCGCCGCGGAAACGCCGGTGCCGATCAGGTGGCGGAGTTCGACCTCGGAGCGGTAGCCGCGCAGCGCGTCGGGGGCGTGCTTGTCGAGCACGTCGTAGGAACGCTGGGTGTCCAGCCCCTCGACGAAGCGGCCGCCGTGGGTATCGAGGCGGATGCCGAGCTGGCCCGCCTTGGCGAGCTCGGGGAAGCGCTCGCACACCGCGAGAGTGTCGGTAACCTCGTGACCGAAGTAGTCGACGAGAACGTAGAGCGGCACCTCGGGGAACACTTCGTTGAACATCTCGGCGGCGCGCACCGTCGAACCGGCGTAGCCGATCAGCGCGTGCGGCATCGTGCCGAGGCCCTGCGGCTGGCCGAAGAAGTGTGCGGTGGCATCGTTGGAATTGCCGACGAAGCCGACCGCGCCGACCTCGCGCTGTGCCGCCTTGGAGCCGACCGAGGCGGCGTAGGCCATCAGCTCGGCCATCTCGGTGCCGGCGCAGTGGCGCGCGTCCATCGCGAGGAACGCGGTCTTGGGCAGCTCGCTCGCCATCTGGTAGGCGCCGAAGCTCGCCACGCAGCAC
>QKGW01000384.1 GCA_003250275.1 Alphaproteobacteria bacterium | reverse complement strand
CTAATTATTTGTATAAGTAATTCTTACAAAGTTGCGGGGCGACATGGATCTGCGAAAGCTTGCAACCCTGGTGGCGGTGTCCGAATACGGCTCGTTCTCCCGCGCCGCGCAGGCGGTGAACCTGACCCAGTCGGCGGTCAGCCAGCAGATGGGCGACCTCGAAAGCCAGTTGCGCCTGCCGTTGTTCGACCGCACCTGCCGCCCGCCGCGCCTGACCCGGGTCGGGCGGATGTACGTCGACACCGCGCGCACGATCCTCAACGCGCACGACCTCTTCCTCGAGCGCAACAGCCGCGCCAAGATCAGCGGCAACCTCACCATCGGGGCGGTGCGCAGCGCCCTCTCCGCCGGCCTTCCGGAAGCACTCCACACGCTCAAGTCGAGCCACCCGCACCTATCGCTGCGCCTCGTCGGCAGCGGCCGCCTTTCGTCCGAGCTCACCCAGGAGGTGCGCGCCGGGAGACTCGACGCGGCGCTGGTGGTCGGCCCGCCAGCGGAGAACCGCGATCTGCTGTGGAAGTCCTACGCGGTCGAGCGCTTCTACGTGATCGCGCCGCCGGGCACACCCGGCCTCACCGACGACGAAGTGCTGTCGTCGGCGCCGTATCTGCGGTTCGTCCCGATTCTCCCCGGCGAGCGCGAAATCGACGCGGTGCTCGCGCGCAAGGGGCTGAAGCTGATTCCGGAAATGGAGCTCGACACCTTCGAGGCGATCGTGCTGATGGCGAGCGCGGGCCTGGGCGCGGGAATCGTCCCCGGCCTCTACATCCCGCGCGCCCGGGTGCAGAACCTGCGGGTCCTGCCGTTCGGCGACATGGGGCTGACCCGCGAACTCGGCATCGTGATGCGCCGCCAGGAGAAGAAGCAGGACCTCATCGACCTGCTCCACAGCACCCTCGCCCGTGTCCGCCGCGGCGGCGAGAACTGACCCGCCCCGGCCCCTGGGCAACAAAAAAGCCCGGGATTTCCGGGCTGTTTCGCATCGTCCATGAACCGCCCTGGACTGGGCTATGGCGGAGAGGGTGGGATTCGAACCCACGGTACGCTCGCGCGCACAACGGTTTTCGAGACCGCCCCGTTCGACCGCTCCGGCACCTCTCCACAACTTCGCGGTCAATCGAAGAACGGCTTTCTACAGGGGCTTGCGCGTGCCGTCAAGCGCCCTTTATCGGGAATCCGCACGCGCGTTTGCACCACCCTTGCCTACGCGCGCGTCCTTATACATATGTGGGCGGTAGCGCAGGCGGCGCGGCCTCGGGAAAGGCGCGGCGAAAGAGCCGAAAAACCGTTGACAGGGCTCGCCCCGTGGGTATAGTACGCGCCTCTTTCGCGGGCCGCCTGATGCGGTGCCGCGCTTCTTTGGTGTTTTTAAGAAGGCGGTTAACCATGTTTGCAGTCATCAAGACGGGTGGCAAGCAGTACCGGGTCGAAGCCGGCGACGTCATCGTCGTCGAAAAGTTGCCGGTCGACGAAAACGGCGCCGTGACTTTCGACGAAGTCCTGATGGTGGGCGACAAGGTCGGCGCGCCGCTCGTGGCGGGTGCGACCGTGACCGGTACGGTCATGAAGCAGACCCGTTCCGAGAAGGTCATCGTGTTCAAGAAGAAGCGCCGCCAGAATTACCGGCGCAAGCACGGCCATCGTCAGCACATCTCGGTCGTGCGCATCACCGACATCGCCGTCGCCTGACGATCGGCAGAGCAGGAGTAACGAACTATGGCTCATAAAAAGGCAGGCGGCAGCTCTCGTAACGGCCGCGACTCCGAAGGCCGGCGCCTCGGTCTGAAGAAGTCCGGCGGCCAGGCCGTCGTCGCTGGCAACATCCTCGTGCGTCAGCGCGGCACCGTTTACCATCCCGGCGCGAACGTCGGCATGGGCCGCGACCACACCCTGTTCGCCCTCACCGCGGGCCGGGTCGTGTTCAAGCGCGGCGCGAAGGATCGCACCTTCGTCGGCGTCGAGCCGGCTGCGGAATAACCCGCCCCGCGGCTTCGGCCGCGCGCTTGGTGGGTCATCAAAGGGGAATGGATCGCCATTCCCCTTTTTGCTCGTTTGGGGTTAGGGACCGTAGGGCATGAAGTTCCTCGATCAGGTCAAGATCTTCGTGAAGTCGGGCGACGGCGGCAACGGCAGCCTCAGCTTCCGGCGCGAGAAGTACATCGAGTTCGGCGGCCCGGACGGCGGCGACGGCGGACGCGGCGGCGACGTGATTCTCGAAGCCGTGCCCAACCTCAACACCCTCATCGACTTCCGCTACCAGCAGCATTTCAAGGCGCAGCGCGGCCAGGGCGGCATGGGCCGCGACCGCACCGGAGGCGCTTCACCCGCGCTGGTGATCAAGGTTCCGGTCGGCACCGAGGTGCTGGCGGAGGACCGCGAGACCCTGCTCTACGACATGGACTCGGCGGGCAAGCGCGTCGTTCTCGCCAAGGGCGGCGACGGCGGCTTCGGCAACGCGCACTACAAGACCGCCACCAATCAGGCGCCGCGCCGCGCCGACCCCGGCTGGCCGGGCGAGGAGCTCTGGGTGTGGCTGCGGCTCAAGCTGATCGCCGACGTCGGCCTCGTCGGCCTGCCGAACGCGGGCAAGTCGACCTTCCTTTCGCGCGTCACCCGCGCGCGCCCGAAGATCGGCGATTATCCGTTCACCACTCTGCACCCCAACCTCGGCGTCGCCGAGGTCAACGGCAACGAATTCGTGATCGCCGACATCCCCGGCCTGATCGAGGGCGCGCACGAGGGCGCGGGTCTGGGCGACCGCTTCCTCGGCCACGTCGAGCGCACCTCGGTGCTGCTCCACCTCGTCGACGCCACCGCCGAGGACGTCGCCGAAAGCTATGAAATCATCCGCGGCGAGCTCGAAGCCTATGGCGGCGGACTCGACGAGAAGCCCGAGATCGTCGGCCTCAACAAGGTCGACGCCCTCACCGAGGACGACGTGGCGGAGAAGCTCGCGGCCCTGAAAGCCGTGACCGACTCGCCGGTTATGGCGCTCTCCGGGGTTTCGGGCTACAACCTCCAGGGCGTGTTGCGAACGCTCGCCTCCTATGTCTGGGACGAGCCCGCGAAGGAAGAGGACGAGCGCGACAAGTGGGCACCATTGACGAACGACGAGGACTGAGCGCCGCCACCGACTCCCGCTCGCCGCTCGAACGGGCGCGGCGCGTGGTGGTCAAGGTCGGCTCCGCGCTGCTGGTGGACGAAGACTCCGGCAACGTGCGCGCGGCGTGGCTGCAAACCCTCGCCGACGACGTCGCGGTCTTGCGCGCCCGCGGCACCGAGGTGGTGATCGTCACCTCCGGCGCGATCGCGCTCGGGCGCACCCCTCTCGGCCTCAAGGGCAAGGCGCTGCGCCTCGAAGAGAAGCAGGCCGCCGCCGCCGCCGGTCAGGCGACGCTGATCCACGCCTACCAGGACGCCCTCGGCCGCCACGGCGTGAACGTCGCGCAGATTCTCCTGACCCTCGGCGACTCGGAAGCGCGCCGCCGCTTCCTCAACGCCTCGAACACCCTCGAAACCCTGCTCAAGCTCGGCGTGGTGCCGATCGTCAACGAGAACGACACCATCGCGACGCAGGAAATCCGTTACGGCGACAACGACCGACTCGCCGCGCGCATCGCGCAGATGATCTCCGCCGACGCGCTGGTGCTGTTCTCGCTCGACATCGACGGCCTCTACACCGCCGACCCGACCTCCGACCCGGAGGCGAAGCACATTCCGGTGGTGGCCGAGATCGACGAGACCATCGCGCGGATGGCGGGCAAGCCGAAGGGCCACGGCTCGGGCGGCATGGTCACCAAGCTCCTCGCCGCGCAGATCTGCATGGGCGCGGGCTGCAACATGGCGATCGCGCCGGGGCGCGCCTACAACCCGCTGAAGGCGCTGCTCACCGGCGACGTCCGCTGCACCTGGTTCGTCGCCGCCGACGAGCCGGTCGCCGCGCGCAAGCGCTGGATCGCCGGGTCGCTCGCGCCGAAGGGCGCGCTGATCGTCGATTCGGGCGCGGTCGACGCGCTGCACCACGGCAAGAGCCTGCTGCCCGCGGGCGTCACCGCGATCGAGGGCCGCTTCGACCGCGGCGACGCGGTGCTGGTCAAGGACGCCGAGGGCCACGAACTCGCGCGCGGCCTCTCCGCCTACGCGAGCAAGGATGCGCGCCTGATCGTCGGCCACCGCACCGGCGACATCGAGGGCCTGCTCGGCTACCGCGGCCGCAACGAAATCATCCACCGCAACGACTTGGTGCTGACCCGCGTGGGCGGAGCCGCCGAAGCCAGGGAGGAGGCCGGATCATGACCACCGACACCGAATCGCTCGACGACGTGATGCGCGGCCTCGGGCTGCGCGCCCGCGCCGCCGCCGACGTTCTCGCCCAGGCGGGCGCCGAGGCGAAAAACCGCGCCCTGCGCGAAGGCGCGCGCGCGATCCGCGCCCAGGCCGACGCGATCGCCGCGGCCAACGCCAAGGACGTCGCCGACGCCGAGGCGAAGGGCCTTTCGGGCGCGCTGCTCGACCGCCTGATCCTCAACCCGGCGCGGATCGACGCGATGGCGGCGGGGCTCGAAGCGGTGGCGGACCTGCCCGACCCGGTCGGCCGCAGCCTCGCGCGCTGGAGCCGCCCCAACGGCCTCGACATCGAGCGCGTCGCGGTGCCGCTCGGGGTGATCGGCATCATCTTCGAGAGCCGCCCGAACGTCGCCGCCGACGCCGGCGCGCTCTGCCTCAAGTCCGGCAACGCCGCGATCCTGCGCGGCGGCTCGGAGAGCCACCGTTCGGTCAAGGCGATCCACGCCGCGCTCGCCGCCGGTCTCAAAGCCGCGGGCCTGCCGGAAGCGGCGATCCAGGTGATCCCGACCACCGACCGCGCCGCCGTCGGCATCCTCCTGACCATGGACGACCTCGTCGACGTGATCGTGCCGCGCGGCGGCAAGGGGCTGATCGAGCGGGTCGCGCGCGAAAGCCGCATCCCGGTGTTCAAGCACCTCGACGGCATCAACCACACCTACATCCACGCCGCAGCCGACGCCGCGATGGCGCGCGAGGTGACGCTCAACGCCAAGATGCGCCGCACCGGCATCTGCGGCGCGACCGAAACCGTGCTCGCCGACCGCGCGGTCGCCGCGGCGATCCTGCCGGGCGTGATCGCGGACCTGATCGGCGCGGGCTGCGAGGTTCGCGGCGACGCCGAGACGCGCGCGCTCGACCCGCGCGTGCTGCCCGCCAGCGACGCCGACTGGGACACCGAATACCTCGACGCGATCGTCTCGGTGAAGGTGGTCGACGGCCTCGACGACGCGCTCGCGCACATCGCCGCGCACGGCTCGCACCACACCGACGCGATCGTCACCGGCGACGCGGCGGCGGCGGAAGCGTTCCTCAACGCGGTCGACAGCGCGATCGTCGTCCACAACGCCTCGACCCAGTTCGCCGACGGCGGCGAGTTCGGCATGGGTGCGGAGATCGGCATCTCCACCGGACGCTTCCACGCGCGCGGCCCGGTCGGCCTCGAACAGCTCACCAGCTACAAGTACAAAGTGCGCGGCACCGGACAGACTCGCCCCTGATGCGCCCGTTCAAACCTCTCGTCCGCAAGCGCCCCCTGCCCCCCGCCGGAGACCGTCGGCGGCGCACCGTCGGCCTGCTCGGCGGCTCGTTCAACCCGGCGCACCAGGGCCACCGCTACATCAGCCTCTCGGCGATCACCCGGCTCGGGCTCGACGAGGTGTGGTGGCTGGTTTCGCCGCAGAACCCGCTGAAGGACAGCCGTTCGCTGCTCGGCCTCGACGAGCGGGTGCGCCGCGCCCGCGAGATCGTGCGCCACCCGGGGATCCGCGTCACCGACATCGAATGCCGTCTCGGCACCCGCTTCACCGCCGATACCGTGGTCGCGCTCAAGCGGCGCTTTCCGGCGATCCGCTTCGTCTGGCTGATGGGGGCGGACAACCTCCTGCAAATCCCGAAATGGGACCGCTGGGAGCGCATCTTCTCCGCGCTGCCGGTCGCGGTGTTCGACCGCCACCCCTACACCTACCGCGCCCTCACCAGCCGCGCCGCGGAGCGCTTCCGCGCCGGACGGATGACCGGCGGACGCATCCGCGCGCTCAAGACCGCGCGCCCGCCGGCGTGGGCGTTCCTGTTCTACCGGCGGCATCCGGCCTCGGCCACCGACATCCGGCAGAAATCCGGACTCGACAAAATCATCGAAAAACGCAACAAGTGAAATTTGGCGAAACCACGGCGATCAATCCGTGGGGTGACTTTCACCGCAGCCGAAACAACCGATGGAGACGACCATAAACGCCCATACCCCGTCCTCCGACGTCCAGGAGCCGCCCAGTCGCGGAAAGGACGTCCTCACCGATATCGATGCGCAGGCGCTTGCCGATATCGTGTGTCGCTCGCTCGACGACGACAAGGCCGAGGACATCTCGGTCATAGACCTTTCGGGCAAGACCAGCATTGCCGACAGCATGATCATCGCCACCGGGCGCTCGTCGCGTCAGGTCGGCGCGCTTGCCGATCACCTGATCCGCCGCCTCAAGGAGGAGGGCATCCGCCCGACCGTCGAGGGCAAGGCGAATTCCGACTGGGTGATCGTCGACGCCGGCTCGGTGATCGTGCACATCTTCCGCCCCGAGGTCCGCGCGTTCTACAACCTCGAGAAGATGTGGGGCCACGGTCCCGCCGCCGAGGGCGCGGCGCCCCCTTTCGCGACGGTGGGCTTTCCGCCGCCCCGGGCTGATCTCGGCGGGTTCGCGCTGAACGCCTG
>QKGW01000063.1 GCA_003250275.1 Alphaproteobacteria bacterium | reverse complement strand
CGGCGCCGCGGCGGCCCGCCCATTCACGCTTTGATCGCCGCGCCATTCGCGGTATAACCCGCCCCAAGTCCCCGTAGCTCAGCAGGATAGAGCATCGGATTCCTAATCCGAGGGTCGGAGGTTCGAATCCTCTCGGGGACGCCAGAAAAACCCCTGCTTCGTCAACCCGATAGCAGGGGTTTTTGTATTTTTGGCGGTTGGGATTTCGTAGAACTGCGGTTTCCATGAGAATCAATGACTTCCGCACGGATTACATGGATTCCCGTGGCAGGCGCATATCCTGTTGGCGCGCCCCGGCCCCGCGATTGCGAAAGCCCCTAAGCCTGCCGTCCTTTCCCAAATCATCCCAAGCCCTTCCAGGTTGACGCCCCGCCCCGTCAACCCGCGCGCCAACACGCCCGCGCCATCCCTGCCGCCGCCGATCGAGCACAGAAAAAACGCCCTGCGGCGAGTTCATGGGGGGGGAAGTGGTCCATTCATAGGCCGGTTTTTCTGATGCAGAGCGATGGTCGAATGCTGCGGCAGCCCTGTGCTGCTCGGAGGTTTCGAGGGGCTGTGGGTCTCTGCGAAATTCTGTTGTTTTCTGCGCCTATGAGAGCGCAATACAATTCATAGGTAGCTGCAGGCT
Organism: Alphaproteobacteria bacterium; assembly: GCA_003250275.1. Classification (GTDB taxonomy): domain Bacteria; phylum Pseudomonadota; class Alphaproteobacteria; order Rhodospirillales; family Rhodospirillaceae; genus Oleispirillum. Next base: position 2,675 of record QKGW01000063.1, on the reverse strand, counting down.
GGACGGTAAGCCGAGAACTGACGAGAGGAGGTTGCCGGTATGGATGTTAATCAGGCAATGGAGGATAGCAGGCAGCTCCTAGATCAAACTCGAAAGATGATGGGAGAGCTATTCGAGAGTGGAAAGGCGTATAACAATGTAATCATACTCGCTGGATACGGCGGTGTATTCGCGCTGCTGTCCTACAGAGGAGACCTCATACCGCCTCCGTGGTCAGGGATATCAGCAGTCTTCCTGAGTATGTCGCTGTTAGTGTTTATGGTGCACTTTCTAGGATCAGCATTCGTCATGCAGCGGGCGATGCTGGTTGTTGCAGAGAAAAATCTGCAGCAGGCACGGGCGGTCGTGGCGTCGGTAGGGGGAGATACCGCTGAGCACGATAGGTATATCCGAAACTTTAAGCGACAGGTCTGGATCTGGATTGGAGCATTTTGGCTCTCGGTCGGTTTGGGCATTGGGGCGGCGGCGATCATGCTGTGGTTCTTTGTGTGCAGCATGTTTTGATGGATTTTTGATGGTTAGGCGCAAGGATGCCCCACAGACCGAGTAAAGCGCTTGTGTGATAATGCTATGGATTGGCTTCCTAATCCGAGGGTCGGAGGTTCGAATCTTCTCAGAGACGCCAAAAGCCAGGGGGCAGCGCCCCCTGGCTTTTGGCGTCTCTGAGGCGGCGGAGAACCTCCCGGTTCGGCGGCGGCGGCAAAGCCGCCGTCGCGACGCCGCAGGCGGTCCGAGGGCAGCGCCCGAGGATGAAAAGACGCGCCTTGAGCGCGGCTTTTCACAATCCTCTCGGGGACATCACAGGCACGGGATCAATCTCCGTGCCTGTGAATTGGGCCCGCTTGCTTTTGATGCCGCCGACGCGAGCGCGGGCGAAAAACAAAAAACTCGTTGTTCGCGGTGCGAATTTGTTACCCTGGCGCGGTTGGAACCGCCGCTCTGCCCGCGTGGGTGAACAGCCGGTCGTGGCCGCTGCGGTTGGCGCTGGTGGCGCTCGGGGTGGTGGGCGTCGCGCTCGCCTCGAAGGTCTCGATCCCGATGGTGCCGGTGCCGGTGACCTTGCAGACCTTCGCGGTCACCCTGATCGGCGCGTTGTTCGGCTGGCGGCTCGGCGCTGCGTGCCTGATCGTCTATCTCGCGGTCGGCGCGGCGGGAATTCCGGTGTTTTCAGGCGATGCGGCGGGGCTGGCGAAGTTCCAGGGGCCGACGGCGGGCTACCTGTTCGCGTTTCCGCTCGCCGCGGCGGCGGTCGGTGCGCTGGTCGAGCGCGGCTGGGCCGGGGCGTCGCTGCTCCGCCTGTGCGTGGTGATGCTGCTCGGCAGCGCGATCTGCCTCGGCATCGGCGCGGGCTGGCTCGCCACCGCGATCGGCGTCGGCAAGGCGGTGGCCAAGGGAGTGGTGCCGTTCCTCGTCGGCGCGGCGCTGAAATCGCTCCTCGCGGCGGTGTGCGTGAAGATGGCCGCCGCCAGCCTCGGTGCGGACCGCACCGCCTGACGACAATTTGCGACACTTTTCCGCCCGCGCGACACATCCTTCCGACATCTCGGCGCTAGCCTCGGCACATCGCCCAAAAGGAGTTGGATGATGGCGTCGAGCACGATGGAACTGCGGGAACTGGCGCGGTCGGCGAACTGCCGTCTTTCGGAAATCGAGGGAGAGCTACGGGTGTTGCGCAACGAACTGCGCGACGACGTCAAGGCGTTGCGCACCGAGGCGCGCAAGGATGCGCGCAACCTTTGGGTCGGGCTGTTCGTGCTCGCCGGGTGCGTCGCGGTGGTGGCGGTGATCGCATCCGCCGCGCTCATGCGCTGACGGCATCGGCCTCCGGGCGGGCTTCGAGAATGCGCGGCAGGTTGGTCTCGATCCAGTCGGCGAGCCCGGCGACGCGCACCGCGACCTCCACGCCGAGCGGCGTCAGGCTGTAGTCCACGTGCGGCGGCACCACCGGATAGGCGCGGCGCAGCACGAAGCCGTCCGCCTCCAGCCCCTGGAGCGTCTGCGCCAGCATCTTCTCGCTCACCCCGGCGACCTTGCGGCGGAGGTCGCTGAAGCGCAGCGTGCCGTCCTGCAGCGCCATCAGCACCAGAACTCCCCAGCGGCTGGTGACGTGGCGCAGCACCTCACGCGAGGGGCAGGCCTCGGCGAACAGGTTGCCGCGGCGGAGCTGTTCGGAAAGCGGGATCGGATCGCGGTCGGACATTTTTCAAGCTAACCTTTTTGTGCGTACTTACGAAAAGTTTGTGTATGCCCCATGTTCGTGTCAACCCTTTTCGCAAACGCAAGGACACACGAACCATGATCGTCGTTACCGGAGCCACCGGCCAGCTCGGCCGCCTCGTCATCGCCGAACTGCTCAAGCGCGTTCCCGCCGCCGAAATCGCCGCGCTCGCGCGCTCGCCCGAAAAGGCCGCGGATCTCGCCGCCCAGGGCATCGCGGTGCGCCGGGGCGACTATTCCGATCCGGCCTCCCTCGACGCCGCCTTCGCCGGAGCCGACAAGGTTCTGCTGATTTCGTCGAGCGAGGTCGGCCAGCGCCTGCCGCAGCACCGCAACGCGATCGAGGCGGCGCAGCGCGCCGGGGTGAAGCTGATCGCCTACACCAGCATCCTCCATGCCGATACCACCCCGCTCGGCCTCGGCGCGGAGCACGTCGCCACCGAAAAGCTGCTCGCCGC
>QKGW01000478.1 GCA_003250275.1 Alphaproteobacteria bacterium | reverse complement strand
GCGCGGGTCGGGGTGACCGGTGACGCGCAGCGAGAACATCTCCATCAGCTCGCGCTCGTTCCAATCGGCGTTGCGGAACAGCGGCGTGAGCGAGGGCACAGCGCCGCCCTCGGCGGGGAGGAAGAGGTCGAGGCTGAGGGTGTGTCCGCCGAGATCGAAGTGGTAGAGGATTTCGTAGGTGTTGCCGTCGATCGGCAGGCCGTTGAGCGGCACGCGCGGCTCGGGGGCGTCCTCGTCGTCCTCGTCGTCGTCGGCCTCGAACGGCTTCGGCTGCAGCACGGTGATCGTCGAGAGGCGCGCGCCCTCGGCCTTGAGCAGCGCGCCGACGGCGAGGAGGTCGTCCGCGGCGGCGAGTTCGCACCACGCGGTGGTGACGCCGTGGCGGTCGGCGGCGTGCGTCAGGGCGCAGCCGCCGGGGGCTGCGGCGGCGATGCGGTCGGCGAGGTCGTCGGGAAAGGCGTTCATGCAAACGGTCCTATGCGATCTTCTTGGCGGTCGCCGCGGCGACGAGGGCGGCGGCCTGCTTGCGGCGGCAGCGCGGGCAGAACTTGCGCAGGCTCTCGATCTCCTCGGGCGACGCGTCGTAGCGCGGGAAGAGCTTGGCGGTGGGCGCGACGGCGACGTACTTCGAACCGCAATCGGCGCATTCGGCGGACGGGATCAAGCCGTCCTCGACCATCAGATACTTGTCGCTCTGTGCGTGGGCGAGGTGCCAGTCGGTGGTCATCGTCAAGGCTCCCTGCGGGCAGTAGAAGGCGCACAGGCCGCAGAAGGTGCAGGTGTCGTGCCAGAGGAGGAAGCGCTTGCCCTCGGGCACGTTGTCGAAGCGGATCGCGTCGCCGGCGCAGACCTGTTCGCACGCGCGGCAGGTGGTGCAGCGGGTCGCGTCGAAGCTCACCCGGCCGCGCAGCGCCTCGGGGGTGAAGGTGTCGCCGAACGGGAACGGGTCGGTGGACGGCCCGGACACCAGATTGCGCATCAAAACCTTGAGAAAACTCATCACGCTCTCCTCACAACCGCGCTTTCCAGATTTCGATCGCCTTGGCGACGCCTTCGAGGATCGCCTGGGGCCGGGGCGGGCAGCCGGGGACGTTGACGTCGACCGGCAGATACTGGTCGATCGGCCCGCACACCGCGTAGCTGTCGCGGAACACCCCGCCCGAGATCGGGCAGATGCCGACCGCGACGGTGACCTTGGGCTCGGGGATTTCGTCGAACAGGCGCAGCACCTTGTCCTTCACCCGCGTCGTCAGCGGGCCGGTGATCAGCACGATGTCGGCGTGGCGGGGGCTGCCGCAGTACTGGCAGCCGAGGCGCTCGACGTCGTAGCGCGGGATGCAGGCGGTGGTCGCCAGTTCCACGTCGCAGCCGTTGCACGAGCCCGCGTTGATGCGGTAGAGCCACGGCGAACGGCTCGAAAGGGTGCGGATCAAACTCACGTTTACCCCCTTACCACGCCAGCGCCGCGGCGGCGACGCCCGCCGCCGCCAGGGCCAGCGGCCACTTGAAGAAGAAACCGAACGCCTGGTCGATGCGCATCCGCCCGGTCGAGGCGCGCATCAGCGTCACCGCGGCGGCGAACGCCACCAACTTGACGAGGTGGACGGCGGCCCCGGCGAACCCGGCGGGCGCGGCGGGGAAGAACAGGCAGATGCCGAGGCTGAGCACGACCACGGTCTTGAGCGCCGCCATCACCTTGAACAGCCCGAGCGCCGGGCCGGAGTATTCGAGCAGCGGGCCTTCCAGCACCTC
>QKGW01000198.1 GCA_003250275.1 Alphaproteobacteria bacterium | reverse complement strand
GCGCCGTCGACGATGCCGTCGGTCTCGTCGAGCACCTCGCCGGGGTCGGTGGTGCCGTCGATCACGCCGCGGAACAGCTCGGCGACGCGCACGATGTCGACGTCGTGCGGCGAGATGCGGAAGCGCGTCACCCCCATGTCGAGGTACTGCGGGATTTCGGCGGCGAGGTTGGCGACGGTGTAGGACATCGTCTGGGTGCCGTTGACGGTGAGGAACGGCTTGCCCTCCAGGGTGTCGACGGTCATGCCGTCGTTGTGGAGGTTGCAGACGTAGCGGCAGTTGTCCTTGGGCAGGTTGTGGGCGCGGGCGTGGTAGCAGCGCGCCGCGATCGCGAGCGGCATCCGCCCGTAGACGAACGCCTCGACCTCCATGATCCCCGACTTGGCGAGCACCGCGGTGGTTTCGCCCGACATCTCGAACGGCAGGCAGACGCGGTTCGCGCCGCCCGCGGCGAGGGTCGCGAGGGTGCCCTCGTTGTAGACGTTCATCATCGGGCCGATCACGTGCGGGCGGCCCTTGAGCATGTCGGCGACGGCGATGTCGTTGGCCTCGTAGTAGAGGTCCGGGTCCTCGACGGTCTCGCGCATCCACTGCATTTCGCGGCTGGAGAGGATCAGCGCCTGGGTCGACATGATCACTTCCTTGCCGCCGGCGCGCAGGCGCTCGATCAGCTCGGGCCAGAGCGACAGCACGAACGGCGTGCGTTTGGAACAGACCACTTCGCCCAGCACCACGCTGTCGACGTCCGCCTCGTCGGCGACGCGGAAGTAGAAGTCGCGGCGTTTCTCGTTGCTCCAGTTGAACAGGAGCGGGCCGAGGGTGATCTTGGCGTCCTTGGCGGTAGTCACGATACGCTGTCCCCTATCCGATCAATGCCAGGCCTTGCGGTAGGCGCCCGCGGTTTCCTGCCCGCCCTCGGTGAGGTCGGCGATCGCCGCGGCGTCGAGCTTCTGTCCCTTTTCGAGGGCGTCGACCGCGCCGCGGAAGGCGCGCACCACCTTCTCGACGTAGGCCTTGCCGCGCTGGCGGCCCTCGATCTTGAGCGCGGTGACGCCCGCGTCGGCGACGTCGGGCAGCATCTGCAGGAGATTGAGGCTGACCGGCTCCTCGAACAGGTAGCTGATCTTGTCGTTGGCGTTGAAGCGGCCCTTGCACAGGGTCGGATACCCCGCCGGCTCGCCCTCGGCGAAACGGTTGATGGTGAAGCCGCCGAGCTTGGAGGCGAGGCCCGCGCCGGTCTCCTCGTAGGTGACGTGGCTCGCGGGCGAGCAGACGCCGGTCTTGTTCGGCGACTTGCCGGTGACGTAGGACGAGAGCGAGCAGCGCCCCTCGGCCATCACGCAGAGGCCGCCGAACACGAACACCTCGGTCTCGACGTTGGTGTGGCGGTTGAGTTCCTTGATCTCGGGCAGGGTGAGCACGCGCGGCAGCACCACGCGGGCGATGCCGAAGTTCTTGGCGTAGAAGTTGATGCCCTCGGGGGTCGAGGCCGCCGCCTGCACCGAGAGGTGGCGGCGGATGTTGGGGGCGTTCTTCTGCGCGTATTCGATCAGGCCGATGTCGGCGAGGATCACCGCGTCGGCACCGATCCGCGCCGCGTCGTCGATCGCGCGGTGCCAGGGGTCGAGGTTGCCGGCGGCGGGGAAGGTGTTGATCGCCACCAGGACGTCGGCGCCGTGGTCGTGGGCGTAGGCAACGCCGTCGCGGAGTTCTTCGCGGTTGAAGTTGAGACCGGGGAAATTCCGTGCGTTGGTCTCGTCGCGGAAGCCGCAGTAGACGGTGTGCGCGCCGGCGTCGACGGCGGTGCGTAGGGCGGCCGGGGTGCCCGCCGGGCAGACCAGTTCGAGACTGGTCACCGGGCGAGACGGATCGCGGGCGACGCGGGTCATGGCGAAACCTCCATCGGCATGTACGGGAATTTGCGAGCGGTTCTCAAGTGGGTAGGGTCTTGGACCGTCGCAAGGCCTTTTCGAGTCGCGCACAGCGTTGTTCGAGTTCGTCGATGCGGCGCTGCTGCGCGTCGGCACGGCGGGACACCGGGGAAACCAGCGACTCGCCGAGGATCGCCATGTCGTCTTCGACGCAGGCGACCGCCTTGAGAATTTTTTTCGCGACCACCTTGGCCGGGTCGGCGAGCGGGCCGAAGCCGGTGGTGACGTCGGAGAGGAAGTCGATGTCCGCGCCGTCGAGCGCGTTGCGGAGCGCGACCACCGCCTCGGTGTCGCCCTCGTAGACGAGATCGCGGGTGAAGAACATCGCGTCGCCGTCGATGCTGCCGTCGAGCAGGCCGAACAGGATCTTGAGCGGCGCGCGGATGGTCGCGTCGGCCTCGGCGTGGTCGCGCTTGCGCAGCACCTCGACCGCGCCCTCGCCGTCGGCGATGAGGAGCAGGAACTGCCACGGCAGGTCGACGACGTCGACGACGAAGCGCTTCGGCCCGAGCGGGTTGAGGCGTTCGAACAGGCCGGGATGGCGGGTCTGCACCCGTGCCGCCAGGCGGTCGGCGATCGGCTGGATCACCTCCGGCGGAATCGCCCGCAACAGCAGCCCGCCGACCAGGACGGGCGAAAACGGTGGCGTCGACATCTATGATCCCCAAAGCATGGTGTGGGGTCGTTTTAGCATGTGGTTCGGCCCTTGTCCCTACTTGCGGCGGGAAAAACGCCCGCGCGGCGTCGGCGCGTCGGCGAGGCGCGGCTTCCAGCGGGTGAGGAGGAAGGCGTTGAACACCACGCTCACCGACGACAGCGCCATCGCCGCCCCCGCCACCGTCGGGCTGAGGAACCCGAGCGCTGCGATCGGCAGCGCGACGACGTTGTAGACGAACGCGAGCGCGAGGTTCTGGCGGATCTTGCCCCAGGTCTCGCGCGCGACCTCGAGCGCGTTGGCGACGGTGATCACGTCGGCGCGCAGGAGGATGATGTCGGCGGTCTGCATCGCCGCGTCGGCTGCGGTGCCGACGGCGATGCCGAGATCGGCCTCGGCGAGCGCAGGGGCGTCGTTGATGCCGTCGCCGACCATCGCGACGCTGCGGCCCTTGCCCTGAAGGCGGCGGACGATCCGCACCTTGGTTTCCGGCGTCGCGTCGCAGAAGGCGTTCTTGACCCCGAGGTTTTCGGCGACCGCGGCGACCGCGGTTTCCGAGTCGCCCGAGACCACCGCGCAGGCGACGCCGTGCGCCTTGAGGTTGGCCACCGCGCGCGGCGCGTCGGCGCGCATCGGGTCGGTGACCGAAATCCCGCCGAGCAGTTGGCCGTCGGCGGCGATCCAGATCGCCGAGCGCCCCTGCATCCCGAGCATCGGCGCGACCCACTCGCCCGCGCTCATCTCGATGCCGTTGGCGTCCATCAGCGGGCGGTTGCCGATCAGCACCGTGGTCTGCCCTTCGAGCACCGCACGCACGCCGCGGCCGGGGATCGCCTCGAAGGATTTCAGCGATTCCGGCACGATGCCGTAGTTCTCGGCGTGGGCGAGGATGGCGCGCCCGAGCGGGTGCTCCGAGCCCTGCTGCGCCGAGGCGGCGAGGGTGAGGAGGCGGGTGACGTCGCCGTCGAGCGCCTCCACCGAGGTGACGAACGGGCGGCCCTCGGAGAGCGTGCCGGTCTTGTCGAAGAGCACGGTGTCGATGCCGTAGGCCTTCTGCAGGCTGTCGATGTCGTGGATCAGGATGCCCGCGCGCGCCGCCGCGCCGGTGCCCGCGACGAGCGCCGCCGGGGCGGCGAGGCCGAGGGCGCAGGGGCAGGCGATGACGAGCACCGAGACCGCCGCGCGGATCGCCTCGGAGAACGAGTTCTCGAGCGCGAGCCAACCGAACAGGGTGAACACCGAAAGCCCGAGCACCACCGGGATGAAGGTGGTGGTGACGCGGTCGACGAAGCGTTGCAGCGGCACCTTGCGCGCCTGCGCCTCCTCGACCAGGGAGATGATCTGCGCGAGCGTCGATTCGGCGGCGAGGCAGGTCGCGCGGACGTGCAGCACGCCGCCGCCGTTCATCGTGCCGCCGGTCACCGGGTCGCCCTCGCCCTTGTCCTCGGGGAGGCCCGCGCCGGTGATCATCGAGGCGTCGACGGTGCTCTCGCCCTTGACGATCACGCCGTCGACCGGAATGCGTTCGTAGGGCTTGACCATCACCACGTCGCCGACCGCGACCTTGTCGATCGGCTTGGAGATCAGCGCGCCGTCCTTGATCACCCGCGCGCTTTTCGCGCGCAGCTCCATCAGGCTGCGGATCGCGCGCGTGGTGCCGTGCTTGACCACCGCTTCGAGCCACTTGCCGAGGCGGACGAAGGCGATGATCGCGGCGGCGGTCTCGAAGTAGAGGTTGCGCCCCGCCGGGCCGATCGAGACCCAGGCGATCAGCGAATAGAGGTAGGCCGAGGCGCTGCCGAGGACGACGAGGAGGTCCATCGTCGCCTCGTGCGCGGCGATCGCCCGCCATGCGCCCATCGCGTAGCGCGCGCCGCCGAGGCCGATCACCACCGACGACAGCAGGAACGCCCAGAACGGCCCGAACAGCGGCGTGCCCGCGAGCACCCGCCAGGCGAGGTTGAGCAGCAGCGGCACGGTGAGCACGCCGACGATGCCGAGCATCAGCGACTCGAAGCGCGTCGCGCCCGCGCCCGCGCCGTAGATCGCGGCGCTCTCGATGTCGGCGACCGCGCCGTGCTCGCCGAGGGGGGTGACGCCGTATCCGGCGCGCCGCACCGCGTGCATCAGGCCGTCGACGTCGATGTCGCGGGCGAGGATGCGCACGTCGGCGCGGTTGAGCACCGGGTTGACCTGCGCCTCGATCACGCCGTCGACGTGTTCGAGGGCGGTGCGCACGCGCGCGACGCAGGCGCTCGAGGTCATCCCGCGGATCGACAGCGGCACCAGCGCGTCGCCGAGGGCGAAGTCCATCGCGTCGAGCTCGGCGGCGAGGTCGCGCAGCGTCGCGCGCGCCGGGTCGAGGGTGACGGCGACGCTGTCGAGGTCGCTGCCGACGGTGGCGGAGACCACGCCCTCCATCCGCATCAGGCGGTTGCGCACGCGGTGGGCGTCGGTCGCGTCGCGCATCCCGAGCACGGGCACGACGACGCGGCGATAGGGGCTCCCGGAGGCGGGCGGGTCGAGAACGGGTTCGGAGTCGGTGGCGACGTCGGACATCGGTCGGCGATACACTCCCGGCGAAAAACTTTCGGTTCGAGGGGTTGACCCGCCGCGACCCCCGGCGCGATATTCACGGACGTTAAGGATATGCTTGTTCTCAGGGCGGGGTGCAATTCCCGACCGGCGGTATCTCCCGGATTTTCCGGCGAGGAGCCCGCGAGCGCCCGGATCCGCGAGGGTTCGGGGTCAGCAGATCCGGTGCGAAGCCGGAGCCGACAGTCACAGTCTGGATGGGAGAGAATGGGCAAACGGCCGTCGCGGTTCCACCGCGGGAGCCGCGCGCTGCCGCGCGTCGTGCGCGGCGATCCCGTTACGCCCTGATTCAGGCTCACGTTTTGGAGATCTCGTGAGATGAATCAGTTGAAGTCCCCCCTGCCGCTCGAATCCGCGTTCGCCAGCGCCGCCGACACCCCGGAGGCGCGCGTCGCCGCCGCCGTCGCCGCGTTGCGGGCGGGGCGCGGCGTGATCGTCACCGACGACGCCGACCGCGAGAACGAAGGCGACATGATCTTCGCGGCGCACAGCCTCACCGTGCCGCAGATGGCGCTCCTCATCCGCGAGGGTTCGGGCATCGTCTGCCTGGTGCTCTCCCGCGCGCGCTGCGCGGCGCTCGGCCTGCCGCCGATGGTGACGGAGAACTCGTCGAGCTACGGCACCCCGTTCACCGTCTCGATCGAGGCGCGCACGGGCGTCACCACCGGAGTTTCCGCCGCCGACCGCGTAACCACGGTCAAGACCGCGATCGACCCCGCCGCCGGTCCCGCCGATCTCGCGCGGCCCGGCCACGTGTTCCCGCTCGCCGCGCACCCCGAGGGCCTCGCGGCGCGCCAGGGCCACACCGAGGCGACGCTCGATCTGATGCGCCGCGCCGGTCTGCCGGATTCGGGCGTGCTCTGCGAGGTCACCAACCCCGACGGTACGATGGCCAAGGGCGCGGCGCTCGAAGCCTTCGCCGAGGTGCACGGGATGCCGATGGTGGCGATCGCCGATCTCCTCAGCGTCGCGCCCTGAGTTCGGAGGCGCGCACCGCGGGCCGGGGGCGGCCGCTCTCGGCCGCGACGCGCGCGAACAGCAGCAGCGGCACCGCGACGATGCCGCCGATCGGCCCCCACATCCACAGGCCGAAGAGGATCGCGAAGAACACCGCGAAGGGGTTCAGCGCGGTCGCGCGGCCGAGGACGTGCGGGGTGACGATCTGGTTCTCGGCGAGGTTGACCGCCGAGTGCACTGCGGCGGGCACGAGCACCTGCCAGCCCTCGGAGTGGATCATCCCGACGCCGGTGAGCAGCGCGATCATCACCGCGGTGCCGACGTAGGGGACGAAGTTCATGATCGCCGCCAGCACTCCCCACATCCACGGCTGCGGCACCTCCGCGAGCCACAGGCCGACGCCGACGCACGCGCCCATCCCGGCGTTGATTGCGGCGACGGTGAGCATGTAGCGCGAAACCTCGGCCTCGACCGCGGCGATCACCCGGTCGACGCGGCAGCACTGGCTCGGACGCGAACACAGGCCGATCACGCCGTCGCGCAGGCTGTCGCGGGTGGCGACGAAGAAATACACCCCGGCGAGAAACACGATCATCTGCGACACCAGCGCGGGCGCGAGCAGCACCGCGCTCTCGACCGCGCCGCCGCCGTCG
>QKGW01000231.1 GCA_003250275.1 Alphaproteobacteria bacterium | reverse complement strand
GTAGCATGGGCGATTTATGGGTTTTCCCCGAATGAAGCACTCGACACGGATCGCACTCGGATACTTGGCGATCTCCGTCGTATGGATCGGCGCTTCCGACTGGCTCGCCGCCAAGGTCTTGCCCGAGGCGTGGCTGCCCGTCAGCCTCTACAAAGGCTGGGTGTTCGTCGCCGCGACCGCGCTGCTGCTCAAGATCTGGCTCTCCACCGAGGAAGCGCGGCGCGACGTGGTCGAGGCGCGGTTGCAGGCGACCGCGATCACCGATTCCCTCACCGGGCTGCACAATCGCGCTGCGTTCATCGACCACCTCACCCACGCGGTCGGGCGCGCGCGCCGCACCGACGAACGCTTCGGCCTCCTCTACCTCGACATCGACGGCTTCAAGGGCGTCAACGACACCCACGGTCACGCCGCCGGCGACGCGGTGCTGCGCGAGGTCGCGCGACGCCTCCGAGAGGTCCTGCGCGCCTCCGAGATCGCCGCGCGCATCGGCGGCGACGAGTTCGTGGTGCTGGTGGATACCGGCAGCGACCTCGCGCCGCTCACCGAGCGCCTGCTCACCGTTCTGCGCACGCCCTACGCCGTCGGCGGCACCATCCTGCCGATCACCGTTAGCATCGGCGGCGCCGAGTTCCCCGCCCACGGCAAGGACGCGGACGGAATGCTCCACGCCGCCGACGCGGCGATGTACGCGGCCAAACGCGGCGGCCGCGACCAGGCCTCCGTCGCGAGACTGTAATCCCCACCCGTAAAGCAAAACGCCCGCCGGATCGGCGGGCGTTTCGGGTTTGCGTTGCCGCAACTCAGTGGTAGGCGAATTCGCCCTTGGCGGCGGCCAGCATCGCGGCAGCCACCGCAAGCTCGCCCTCGATCGCGTCCTTGTCGCCCTCGCCGGAAGCGACGAAGGCGGTGTAGGCGGTCTCGGCCGCGTTGTAGCGCTCCTCGGCCACCGGGACCATCAGATCCGACACCAGCGCCGCCTCTTCGGCGAGCACAGTGCAGGTCTCCTCGGTCACTTCGGCGAAGCCGCCGGCGACGAAGATGCGCTCCTTCGGACGGCCGTCCTCGAAGATCACGATCACGCCGGCGCGCACCGTCGCGAGCTTGGGCATGTGCCCCGGCAGCGCACCGAAGTCGCCCTCGGTGCCCGGAACCACCACCATCTCCACCGGCTGGCTGAAGAACAGCCGCTCAGGGGAGACGAGTTCGAACAGCGTCGTCGCCGCCATCTCTCGCTCCTTGTGCTAAAGGCCGATCAGGCCGCTTCCGCCATCTTCTTGGCCTTGGCGATCGCTTCCTCGATGGTGCCGACCATGTAGAACGACTGTTCCGGCATGTGGTCGTACTTGCCTTCGATGATGCCCTTGAAGCCCTTGATGGTGTCGGCGAGCTGGACGAACACGCCCGGGCTGCCGGTGAACACTTCCGCCACGTGGAACGGCTGCGAGAGGAAGCGCTGGATCTTACGGGCGCGGGCCACGGTCAGCTTGTCTTCTTCCGAGAGCTCGTCCATGCCGAGGATCGCGATGATGTCCTGCAGCGACTTGTAGGTCTGCAGGATGCGCTGCACCTCGCGCGCGGTGGCGTAGTGCTCTTCGCCGACGACGCGCGGGTCGAGAATGCGCGAGGTCGAGTCGAGCGGGTCCACCGCCGGGTAGATGCCGAGCTCGGCGATCTGACGGCTGAGCACGGTCGTCGCATCGAGGTGCGAGAAGGTGGTCGCCGGGGCCGGGTCGGTGAGATCGTCGGCGGGCACGTAGACGGCCTGCACCGAGGTGATCGAACCCTTCTTGGTGGTGGTGATGCGTTCCTGCAGGGCGCCCATGTCGGTGCCGAGCGTCGGCTGATAGCCCACCGCCGAAGGAATGCGGCCGAGGAGCGCCGACACTTCCGAACCCGCCTGGGTGAAGCGGAAGATGTTGTCGACGAAGAACAGCACGTCCTGGCCTTCCTCGTCGCGGAAGTATTCCGCGAGGGTGAGGCCGGAGAGCGCGACGCGGGCGCGGGCGCCCGGCGGCTCGTTCATCTGGCCGTAGACCAGCGCGCACTTGGAGTTGTCGCCCTCGAGGTCGATAACGCCGGACTCGATCATCTCGTGATAGAGGTCGTTACCTTCGCGGGTGCGCTCGCCGACGCCGGCGAACACCGAGTAGCCGCCGTGGCCCTTCGCGATGTTGTTGATCAGCTCCATGATCAGCACGGTCTTGCCCACGCCGGCGCCGCCGAACAGGCCGATCTTGCCGCCCTTCGGATAGGGCTCGAGCAGATCCACGACCTTGATGCCGGTGACCAGCACTTCGGTCTCGGTCGACTGCTCGTCGAATTCCGGGGCCGAGCGGTGGATCGGCAGGCGCATGGTCTCGGAGACCGGGCCGCGCTCGTCGACCGGCTCGCCGATGACGTTGAGGATGCGCCCGAGGGTGCCCGGGCCGACCGGCACCGAGATCGGCGCGCCGGTGTCGGTCACTTCCTGGCCGCGGACGAGGCCGTCGGTCGCATCCATAGCGATGGTGCGGACGACGTTCTCGCCGAGGTGCTGGGCGACTTCGAGCACCAGACGGCGACCCTGGTTGTCGGTTTCGAGGGCGGTCTGGATCGCCGGGATTTCGCCCGGGAACTTGACGTCAACGACCGCACCCGTGACCTGGGAGATCGTACCGACGTTAGTCTTCGTCATGAGTGTCACTCCTATCGAACTGCGGCCAAGTCTGAGTGGCGCCGCATCTTTGTGTCTTTAGACGGCTTCGGCGCCGGAAATGATTTCGATCAGCTCGCGGGTGATGAACGCCTGACGGGTCCGGTTGTAGGTGAGCGTCAGGTTGTCGATCATGTCGCCAGCGTTGCGGGTCGCGTTGTCCATCGCGGTCATCCGCGCACCGTGCTCGGAAGCCTGGCTTTCGAGCAGGAAGCGGAACACCTGGACCGACAGATTGCGCGGCACCAGCGCCTCGAGGATTTTCTCCTGCGAGGGTTCGTATTCGTAGACGCGCGTTTCCGCGGCGCCCTCGGCGGCTTCCGGTGCGGAGAACGGGATCACCTGCTGCCAGGTGACGATCTGGGTCATCGCCGACTGGAAGCGGTTGAACACCGCCCAGCAGACGTCGAACTCGCCCTTCTCGAACATCGACACCAGGGTCTGCGCGACCTCGTCGCCCTCGACGAAGCTCACGCCCTTGCGGCCGAGGTTGGTGCGCTGGTCGACGATCATCCCGCCGAACTCGGAGCGCAGCAGGTCGCGCCCCTTGCGGCCGACGGGGAAGATCTTCACCGTCTTGCCCTGGGCGATCAGCTCGCGCGCCTTCGCCCGCACCGAACGCGCCACCGAGGCGTTGAACGCGCCGCAGAGGCCGCGATCGGAGGTGAAGAGGACGATCAGATGAACCTGATCCTTGCCGGTTCCGGTCATCAGACGCGGCGCCTCGGCGCTCGGCTCGACGCCGGCCGCGAGGTTCTGCATCATCCGGTTCATCCGCTCGGCGTAGGGCCGCGCGGCCTCCGCCGCTTCCTGCGCGCGGCGCAGTTTGGCGGCGGACACCATCTTCATTGCCGACGTGATCTTCTTCGTCGACTTGACGGAGCTGATACGCAGCCGGAGGTCTTTAAGGCTCGGCATGGGCTCTCCCCCTTCGCGTCGGGCTTATTCGAACGCCTTGGTGTAAGCGTCGAGCGCCGCCTTCAGCTTGGCTTCGGTCGCGTCCGAGATCTGCTTCTCGACACGGATCGCATCGAGGATGTCGGCGTGATTGGCGCGCAGATCGCGCATCATGCCGGCCTCGAACCGGGTGACGTCGCCGGTCTCGATACCGTCGAGGTAGCCGGCGGTGCCGGAGTAGATCGCGACGACCTGCTCTTCCACCGGCAGCGGCGAGAACTGCGGCTGCTTCAGCACCTCGGTGAGACGCGCGCCGCGGGCGAGCAGCTTCTGCGTCGCCGGGTCGAGGTCCGAGGCGAACTGGGCGAACGCCGCCATTTCGCGGTACTGCGCGAGTTCGAGCTTGATCGAGCCGGCGACCTTCTTCATCGCCTTGATCTGCGCGGCGGAACCGACGCGCGACACCGAGATGCCGACGTTCACCGCCGGGCGGATGCCCTTATAGAACAGCTCGGTCTCGAGGAAGATCTGGCCGTCGGTGATCGAGATCACGTTGGTCGGGATGTAGGCGGACACGTCGCCCGCCTGGGTTTCGATCACCGGGAGAGCGGTGAGCGAGCCCGCGCCGTGGTCGTCGTTCATCTTCGCCGCGCGCTCGAGCAGGCGCGAGTGGAGATAGAACACGTCGCCAGGGAACGCCTCGCGGCCCGGCGGGCGGCGCAGCAGCAGCGACATCTGACGGTAGGCGGTCGCCTGCTTGGTCAGATCGTCGTAGAAGATCACCGCGTGCATACCGTTGTCGCGGAAGAACTCGCCCATCGCGCAGCCGGTGTAGGGCGCGAGGAACTGCAGCGGAGCCGGCTCCGAAGCGGTCGCGGCGACGATGATGGTGTAGTCGAGCGCGCCGTTGTCGGCGAGGATCTTCATCACCTGGGCGACGGTCGAACGCTTCTGGCCGACGGCGACGTAGATGCAGTAAAGCTTCTCGCTCTCGTCCTTGGCCTTATCGTTGATGCGCTTCTGGTTGATGATGGTGTCGAGGATGATCGCGGTCTTGCCGGTCTGGCGGTCGCCGATGATCAGCTCGCGCTGGCCGCGGCCGACCGGGATCAGGCTGTCGATCGCCTTGACGCCGGTCTGCATCGGCTCGTGCACCGACTTGCGCGGGATGATGCCCGGCGCCTTGACTTCGGCGAGGCTCATCTTGACGTCGGAAAGGTCGCCCTTGCCGTCGATCGGCTTGCCGAGACCGTCGACGACGCGGCCCAGGAGGCCCTTGCCGACCGGCACCGAGACGATGTCGCCGGTGCGCTTGACGGTGTCGCCTTCCTTGATCGTGCGGTCGTCGCCGAAGATCACGATGCCGACGTTGTCGGACTCGAGATTGAGCGCCATGCCTTTGATGCCGCCGGGGAACTCGACGAGTTCGCCCGCCTGGACATTGTCGAGGCCGTAGACGCGCGCGATGCCGTCACCGACCGAGAGCACCTGTCCGACTTCGGCCGATTGCGCGTCGACGCCAAAATTCGCGATCTGCTTTTTCAGAATGGCGGAGATTTCCGCGGCGCGGATTTCCATCAGCCGACCCCTTTCATAGCGAGTTGCAAGCGTTGCAGCTGCGAACGCAGCGAGCTATCCACCATGCGCGAGCCGATCTGCACGACCAGCCCGCCCAAAACCTTCGGATCCACGGCGAGATCGAGCGAAACTTCGCGCCCGGTCGCCTTTTTCAATGCCTTCGCGAGCGCATCCTTCTGCTTCGCGGTCAGCTCCTTCGCCGACGTCACCGAAGCGGTCACTTCGCCACGGCGCTCGGCGAGCTTGGCGAGGACGGCCTCGAAAATCGCAGCGAGCGCGAACAAACGGCGGTTGCTCGCGACCAGGGAGATGAATTTCTTGGTGATCTCGGAAACCTCGGCCTGCTCGAGAACCGCACCTACACCTTGGAGGTGTTCTGCGCGGGAATAGGCCGGGCTGGCGATGAAGCGCTGGAGGTCCGCGCTATCGGCGAGGACGTCCCGCAACCGCTTGACATCGGCTTCGACGGACTCCACCGCACCGGTGTCGTCTGCGAGCTCGATGAGAGCGTCCGCATACCGGTCGGCAAGCCCCATAACATCAGAAGTCATTGATGACACTGGGACAGACCCTCAAGTTAGAGTGGAAGCCCGGCGGAGATCCCCTTCTCCCCGGGCCGATCGTGCGCGGACACCCCCGTTCGCGGGGAGGATGTTTATCATTGTTGCCCCTCCCTCGCAACCCCGCTCGCCGCGCTGGCCGCCGGGATTTTACAGGAAATTCGCCGCTTGAAAACCGCGAATACGGCGGGTTTCGGCCAAATAGTTGAATTTTCTTCATGTACCGTCCGTTCGGGCGGGAATGGTTCATCTGAACCGCGATTCGGCCTACAAAAATGCGTAGGGATCGATATCGAGTCTCACGCGGGCGGTGCGGGGAATCGATACCCGCGCGAGCCACGCGCGCAAAAGCGGCTGGAGGCGCACGTCGCGCGGTGCGCTCACCAGCAGGCGCCACCGCACCCACCCCCTGAGGCGGGCGAGAACCGCCGGCGCGGGTCCGTAGAGCTTCACCCCCGCGCCGCCCGGAAACGCGCGGGCAAGTTCGCGCGCGAGTCCTTCCGCCTGGCCCTCATCGCGCGCCGCGACGATCACCGCGGCGAGGCGTCCGAACGGCGGCAGGCCGAGCAGCTTGCGCCCGGTCTGCTCGGCGGCGACGAACGCCTCGCGGTCGCCGGCGGCGAGCGCGGCGATCACCGGCTGCGCGGGATCGTAGGTCTGCATCATCACCGTGCCGCGCAATTCGCCGCGCCCGGCGCGCCCGGCGACCTGATGCAGCAATTGGAAGGTGCGTTCGGCGGCGCGCAGGTCGCCGCCCGCGAGGCCGACGTCCGAATCGATCACCCCGACAAGAGTAAGGCCGGGAAAGTGATGGCCCTTCGCCACCATCTGGGTGCCGATCACCACGTCGATCTCGCGCGCGGCGATGCTGTCGAGCGCGGCCTTGGCCTCGGCGGGTCCGGCAAGGAGATCGGATGCAAGCACCAGCTGCCGCGCCTCGGGGAAACGCCGCGTCACTTCCTCGGCGATACGCTCGACCCCCGGCCCGCAGGCGACGAAGCTCTCCTCCGCACCGCACGACGGGCAGGTCTCGGGCAACGGCGTGGCGTAGCCGCAGTGATGG
>QKGW01000222.1 GCA_003250275.1 Alphaproteobacteria bacterium | reverse complement strand
AACCGCTCCCATCATCGCCCAATTCATACGTCAGGAGTCTCCGCTGGAACCGTTCTTTTCGGCACGCAGGCGGTTCCAGTAGGCCAGCCGCTTGCCGATTTCGCGTTCGAAGCCGCGTTCGACCGGATGATAGAAGGTCTCCCGCGCCATGCCATCGGGAAAATAGTTCTGCCCGGAGAAACCCTCGGCGGTGTCGGGGTCGTACTGATACCCGGCGGCGTAGCCGAGTTCCTTCATCATCTTCGTCGGCGCGTTGAGGATATGCATCGGCGGCGTCAGCGAGCCGGTGGCGCGCGCCGCGCGCTTGGCCGCGCCGTGCGCCTTGTAGGCGCCCACCGACTTCGGCGCGGTGCCGAGGTAGATCACCAGATAGCTGAGCGCGAGGTCGCCCTCGGGCGAGCCGAGGCGGTCGTAGGTCTCCCACGCCGAGATCGCCTGCGCGATCGCGTTGGGGTCGGCGAGGCCGACGTCCTCGACCGCGAAGCGGGTGAGACGGCGGAGGATGTACGCCGGGTCCTCGCCGCCGTCGAGCATCCGCGCGAGCCAGTAGAGGGCGGCGTCGGTATCCGAGCCGCGCAGCGACTTGTGCAGCGCCGAGATGAGGTTGTAGTGGCCCTCCCCCGACTTGTCGAACACCGGGGCGCGGCGCTGCACCACGTTGGCGAGGTCGGCGGCGCCGAAGGTCTCGCCCTCCCCCGCCATCGCGTACAGGCCCTCGACCATGTTGAGGAGCATCCGCCCGTCGCCGTCCGCCATCGCCTTGAGCGCGGTGCGCGCCTCGGCGTCGAGCGGCAGGGCGCGCCCGGTCTCGGCCTCGGCGCGGCTCAGGAGCGCTTCGAGCGCCGCGTCGTCGAGGCGCTTGAGCACGATCACCTGGCAGCGCGACATCAACGCGGCGTTCAGCTCGAACGACGGGTTCTCGGTGGTCGCGCCGACCAGCACCACCGTGCCGTCCTCGACGTAGGGCAGGAAGCCGTCCTGCTGCGCCTTGTTGAAGCGATGGATTTCGTCGACGAACAGCAGCGTCCCGCGCCCGCTCGCCTCGCGTTCGGTGCGCGCCGCGTCGAACACCTTGCGGAGGTCGGCGACGCCCGAGAACACCGCCGAGAGCGGCCGGAAAACGAGATCGGTGCGCGCCGCGAGGGCACGGGCGAGCGTGGTCTTGCCGCAGCCGGGCGGCCCCCAGAGGATCAGCGACGGCACCCGCCCCTGGGCGATCTGCCGCCCGAGCGGGCCGTCCGCCCCGAGCACGTGGTCCTGGCCGAGAATGTCCTCGATCTCCGCCGGGCGCAGCCGGTCGGCGAGCGGGTGCGGCGCGGCCTTCTGCGCGCGCTTCGCTTTGGCCTGGGGGAAGAGGTCGCCTTCGCTCATGCTCAACCGTCCACCGACATCGCGAGGCGTTCGCCGTCGCGCAGGATTTCGACGCGCCAGCCGCCCTGCGCGCCCTTCAGGAGTTTCATCGCGGTGCGCACCACGTCGACCTTGTGGCCGTTGATCACGTCGATACGGTCGCCGGGGCGGAAGCCGAGTCGGGCCGCCACCGAACCGCGTTCGAGCCGGGTGATCACCACCCCGCCGGTGCCGAGCGGCATTCCGGTCTCCTCGGCAAGCGCCGGACTGAGGTTGCCGATCTCCGCGCCCGAAAGCGGGGTGCGCCCCCCGACGCGGGTGAGGTTGCGCGGCGGCGTCTCGGGCGGCTCGATCAGCTTGGCGGTGAGCGAGAGATGGCTGCCGCGGCGCAGCACGGTGAGCTTGGC
>QKGW01000124.1 GCA_003250275.1 Alphaproteobacteria bacterium | reverse complement strand
GGGGTCCTCGAGCCAGGCGGCGCGGGCCGAGCTCCACCACCCCATCGGCGGCGGCGGATACTCCCGCACCGGTCCGGCGCGGTAGGCGTTGCGGATGCGCCCGGCGGACCCGGCGCGGTCGGCGGCGGAGGCGGCGAGCAGCGCCTCGCCGACGCGATGCGCCTGGGCGGGATGGCCGCAGGCGTAGAGCGCCATCACCGCGAGTGCGTTGTCGTAGGTGAAGGCCGCGCCTTCGAGGGCGGATTCGCCACCCGCGCCCGGCGCCTCGCCCGGCACCGCGTCCACCGCGGCCTTGATCGCGGCGCACTGCGCCTCGCCCGCGGCGAGGGCGGCGGGCGCGAAGGCGAGCGGCAGCGCGAGCGCGAGCCCGATCAGCCGCAGGTGGAGTACCCGCAGTTGATGCATTTCTTGCAGCCTTCCTGGCGGAACAGGGTGGGTGCGTGGCATTGCGGGCAGATGTCGCCCGCGGGCGTCGCCGCCGTCGGCGCGTCGGCGACCGGCGACGGCAGATCGTCGCTCTCGATCAGGCCGAGGCCTTCGAGGTGGCGGCGCATCACGTCGGCGATCAGCGCGACGATGCCGTTGACGTAGCGCCCGTTGACCCAGGCGCCCTGTGCGCCGCGCACGGTCTGCAGGTCCTCGATCAGGAACGACGGATCCTCGGTGCGGCGCATGATCGCGGAGAGGGTGATGGTCAGCGCCGAAAGCAGCTCGGCGTGTTCCGCCGAGCGCGAGGCGATGAAGATCTCGAACGGGCGGCGGCGGCCGTGGCCGTTCACGATGTCGTTGATGGTGACGTAGAAGTTCTCGTCGGTGGTCGGCCACTTGAGCTTGTAGGTGGTGCCCGAGAGCGCTTCGGGGCGCGGCGCGAGAGATTCCGCCGTCTGCGGCGCGGCTACCGGGGACGAGGCGGTGGTGGAGAGCACCGAGGTGCGCAGCGGCGACGGGCGGTAGGTGGTGCAGCCCTTGCAGCCGAGCTCGTAGGCGCGCGCGTACACCGCCTTGAACGCCTCGAATTCCATGTCCGGCGGGCAGTTGATCGTCTTGCTGATGCTCGCGTCGACGTACTGCTGGCAGATCGCCTGGGTGCGCAGGTGCTCGTCGACCGAGAGTTCGAGCGCCGAGACCATGTGCGGCGGCAGGTCGTCGAGCGCGGCGGTCGCCGGGTCGAGCGCGTTGGCGCGGCAGTAGGCGAGGAACCCGGCGTCGAGCACGGCGAACTCGCGCTGGCTGCCGTCGGCCTGCAGCACCTTGCGGAAGTAGCGCCAGCCGAAAGTCGGTTCGAGGCCGGAGGAGACGTTGGCGTTGTAGATCGCGGTGGTGCCGGTCGGCGCGACGGTGAGGAGCACGCCGTTGCGGATGCCGTGCGCGGCGATGCCGGCGCGGACGTCCTCGGGCAGGCCGCGCACGAACGGGCGGTCGAGGAACGCCTCGGCCTCGAACAGCGGGAACGCGCCGCGCTCCTCGGCGAGGTCGACCGAGGCGCGGTAGCACGCGTCGCGCAGCGCCTCCATGATCTTCGCGACCATCTCCTCGGCTTCCGCCGAGCCGTAGCGCAGGCCGAGCATCTGCAACGCGGTGCCGAGGCCCATGATGCCGACGCCGGTGCGGCGCTTGTCGGCGGCTTCCTCGGCCTGCTCCGGCACCGGGTAGTTGGTGACGTCGAGAACGTTGTCGAGGAAGCGTACGCCGATCGCCGCGACCTCGGCGAGGCGGTCGAAGTCGAAGACCGCGGCCTCGGAGAACGGCGCGCGCACCAGCGCCGCGAGGTTGACGCAGCCGAGGTTGCAGGCGCCGTTCGGTGGCAGCGGCTGCTCGCCGCAGGGGTTGGTGCAGTGCAGCGTCTCGCAGTAGCCGAGGTTGTTCGCGGCGTTCACCCGGTCGATGAAAATCACGCCGGGCTCGGCGGCGTCGAAGGTGGCGCGGATGATCGCGTCCCACAGGTCGCGCGCCTTCAGGCGGCGGTAGACGTACCACGGGCGGCCGCCGCGCTCCGCCACCGCGACCAGCTGCGCCGGGTCGGCGGGGCGCACCGGGAAGCCGAGGTCCCAGGTGCCGTCCGTCTCGACCGCCTGCATCAGCGCGTCGGAAACCAGCACCGAGACGTTGAAGTTGGTGAGCTTGCCGGGGGTCTGCTTGGCGGCGATGAAGTCGAGCAGGTCGGGGTGGTCGTCGGCGAGGGTGCCCATCATCGCGCCGCGGCGGGTGCCGCCCGACATGATCGTGCCGCACATCGCCTGCCAGATTTCCATGAACGAGATCGGGCCGGAGGCGATCGAGCCGGTCTTGTCGACGAGCGCGCCCTTGGGGCGGATGGTCGAGAAGTCGGTGCCGATGCCGCCGCCCTGCTGCATGGTGAGCGCGGCGCGGGTGTTGGCGGCCATGATCCCGGCCATCGAATCCGGCACGGTGTCGTTGACGAAGCAGTTGATCATCGTCACCCGGCGGCCGGTGCCCGCGCCCGCGAGAATGCGCCCGGCGGGGCACCACTCCATCGCGTCCATCGCGGCGGCGGCGCGCGGCGCGTGAACCGCGGCGGCGGGGTCGTTGGCGTAGACTCCGGCGACGACGCGCGCGTGGGTGTCGGCGGGGGTCGCCTCTGCGGACTCGCCGGTGGCGGAGACGGCGCGGTACTTCTCGCGCCAGATCATTTCGGAGATCGGCTGGCGCAGGTCGCCGAAGGAAAGAGCGGGCTTGGCGTCCATGCGACGAAGACTCCGGAAGGCGGGCGTGGTGATGATGGAAGCAACATCTAATGGCGAGTTGTCCACAGGTCCAGCACGAAATCGCCGGGCCGCGGCGGTGCTGGCGTCGCGGCGGGGGCAACTCGGTCAGGGAAGCTGCCGCATCCCCTTACGACTCGCTGAAACATCGCGATTGAACCGGGTCGGCAACGATATGACCATGAAATTCTTCAGGAATATGCTCGGGATTAGGGGTAGGGTGTGGGTTTTCGCGCGGAGCGGGAACTCCCAAAGCGCCTGTTTCCCTAATGCGCGCGGCCCCCGAACACTGCCGCAAACACGCGCGGACGCGAGGCGCGCCGCCGCGCCGCGCGCTTTCGTGCACAGAGTTATCCACAGGGTTCAGCGGGACAGGGCGCGCCGTCCCTCGGCTTCGAGCGCGCGCGTGGCCATCTCGATGCGGCTCTGCAGCTCGTTCAGGAACACCCGGCGGTCGAGGTCCTTCGGCATCGCCGGCAGGAACTCGACGATGATCGTGCCGGGGCGCTTGATCACCGCGTTGCGCGCCCAGTAGAGGCCCGAGTTGAGCGCCACCGGCACCACCGGCGCGTCGACCGCGGCGGCGAGCATCGCGAGGCCGGGCATGTAGCGGCCCGAGGCGCCGGGCGCGGTGCGCGTGCCCTCGGGGAAGATCACGATCTGCCGCCCGGCGGCGATCGTCGCGCGGGCCTTCTGCATCAGCAGGTGCATCGACTTCACCCCGGCGGAGCGGTCGAGCGCGATCATCTCGGTCTTGCGCATATGCCAGCCGACGAACGGGATGTTCAGGAGTTCCTTCTTGAGCACGTAGACCGCATCCGGCAGGACGCTGTCGAAGAAGAAGGTGTCCCACGCCGACTGGTGCTTGACCGCGAGGATCACCGGCCCCTTGGGCAGGTGTTCGAGGCCGCGCACCTCGTAGCGGATGCCCGCGATCCAGCGCCCGAGAAAGACGATGCCGCCGGTCCAGATGCGCTTGCCGAGCACCATGTAGGGGCGCGGCAACGCGAGGATCGGCACCAGAAGGGCGCCGACGAGCAGCGTCCAGGTGAAATAGGAAACGTTGAAGATCCAGGAGCGGATGGACGTCACTTACGAAAATTCCCCTGCGGTCACGCCGAACATGTGGGCGAGGCTGGCGACCACGAATTTCGTATATTCGCGCGTCATCAGCAACAGGGTTCCGGGATATTTCCACCATTGCCCCTGCTTCACCGCGTGCGGGAACACCGGATGCGGCACGATCTGGAGGCCGGGCATCACCTGCTGGAATTCGAGCAGGCTGCGCTTCATGTGGTAGGACGCGGTGACGAGGCGGATCGAGCGGATCCCCTCCTCGCGGCACCAGTCGGCGGTTTCCTGCGCGTTCTGCACGGTGTTGGTGGCCTTGTGGCCGAGCGCGATGCGGCCGCGCAGCCCCTGCGGATAGTTGGGGACGCCGACCTGTTCGAGCACCCGTTCGAGGCTCGCGCTTTCGCCCACGCCGGAGATGAACAGCCGCCCGGCGAGGTCGCGGCGCAGCAGGGTGAAGCCGGTGGCGAGGCGGTCGGCGCCGCCGGTGAGGACGACGATCGCGTCGGTGCGGGTGTGGTCGTCGGCGACCTCGTCCGGCAGCGTCGCGACGAAGCGCACGAGGCCGATGGCCCAGATGGCGAGGGCGAGAACGCCGATCACCAGGAGGGCGTGCAGCATCCGAATCATAGCATCCTCGACAACGTCCGAAGCACGGTGAGGAACGCCGCGATCATCGCGAGACCCGCGGCGGCCACCGGCACCGCGCCGAGCGCGATCCAATGGCTCGGGCCGAAGCTCACCTCGGCGAGGAGGCCGCCCTGAAGGGTCTTGGCCATCGCGCCGAGGCCGATCAGCACCGGCGTGGCGAGGCCGAAGCCGATCACCGCCCCCTGCACCCCGAGCCACAGCGCGCGCAACGCATACTGGCGCGCGATGTAGCCGTCGCGCGCGCCGACGAGATGCAGAATCTCGATGCTGGAGCGGTGAATCGCAAGCCCCGCGCGGGTGGCGTAGATCACCGCGACGGCGGCGGCGAGGCCGATCAGCACCATCACCGAGCGCGCCAGCATCGACAATCCGTCGGCGAGGCGGATCACCCGCGAGAGCCAGATCCGGTGGTCGTCCACCGACGCGCCGGGGATTTCCTTCTTCAGCCGCTCGGACAGCGCGATCAGATCGGGCGGCTGCGCGTCGCTGATGGTGACGTCGATGAGATTGGGCAGCGGCAGGTCGGCGATCAGGTCGGTGCTGCCGAGCCACGGCTCGATCAGCGCCGCGAGTTCGTCCTCCGACAGCGCGCGGGCGCGCAGCACGCCGGGCGTCTCCTCGAGCAGGCGGATGGTCTTTTCGATGCGCTGGGCGGTGGTCTTGGAATTCGGGTTGGTGTCGGTCGGCACCACCTGCACCGTCAGCGTGCCCTTGATGTCGCGGTTCCAGCGGTCGAGCAGGTTGTCGAGCACCAGCGCGCCCGAAAGCGCGAGGGTGGCGAGGAACACCATCATCGCGATCATCGCCGGCAGGAAGGCGGCGGTGGCGTCGTGGTCGAACGGCAGATCGGCGCGGCGGCGGAACACTCAGACCTCCGCCGCGGGTTTGCTGCGCGTCGCCGGCTGCAGGGTCAGCCCGCCCTCGGAGAGGTGCAGGCGGGGGAAGCCGAAACGCTTGATCAACGGTTCGTTGTGGGTGGCGACCACCACCGTGGTGCCGAGGCGGTTCAACTCGATGAACAGGTGCATCAGCCGCTGCGCGATGCGGTCGTCGACGTTGCCGGTGGGCTCGTCGGCGAGCAGCAGGTCGGGCCGGTTGATCACCGCGCGCGCGATCGCGACGCGCTGCTTCTCGCCGCCCGAGAGCAGCGGCGGCTTCGATTTGATCGCGCCGCCGAGGCCCACCCAGTTGAGCAATTCCGGCACGTGACGCGCGATCTCGCTTTCCTTCACCCCGGCGACGCGCAGCGGCAGCGCCACGTTGTCGAGCGTCGAAAGGTGGTCGAGGAGGCGGAAATCCTGGAACACCACGCCGATCCGCCGCCGCACCCGCGGCAGCATCGCGTGGCTCATCCGCGTGGTGTCGATGCCGAACATCTCGATGCGCCCGCGAGTCGGGCGGCGCGCAAGATACATCAGCGACAGCAGCGACGATTTGCCCGCGCCGGAATCTCCGGTGAGGAAATAGACCCCGCCCGAGTTGAGGGTGAAGGAAATGTCCTGCAGCACCTCCGCGCCCTGGCCGTAGCGCAGACCGACGCCCTCGAACCGGACGATTTCGGTCGAGGGGAGCTTGCTGCGGTCGGAGAGGACGCGGTCGGATCTCATGGGGCTCACAATGGCACGCGGAGGGGAGCGGGTCCAGTGGGCGCCGTGCCCGCCCATAGGGATTGCTTGAGTTCCGGAGCTCACTCTCCTATAAGTAAAAAATCATAGTTCGCCCAATTGCTAAAGAAAGTTCCGGCGGATGATCATATCCTGCCCCGAATGTGCGACGAAGTTCGCGATAGCCGATGCCGTTCTGGGCGAACGCGGCCGTAAGGTGCGGTGTTTCAAGTGCGGACACGCGTGGCACCAGATGCCCGCCACCGCTCCCGCCGCACCGCCCGCAGCCGCCGCGGAAGCGCCGCCGCGTCGTCCCGCACAGCCCCTGATGCCGCCCACCCCGACGATGGGCGAGGCTACCGTGCCGCTCGAATCCGAGCCGGTGCAGGGCGCCGTGCCGCCGCCGCCGCGCTACTCCACCGGCAGCCTGCCGCTCGAAAGCGACCGCGACGTCGAGCCGGACGACGACGACTTCGAAATTCCGCCGATCGCGACGCCGGAAGACTCCACCGCCTTCACCAGCACCCGCCACGCCGACGACGACGACGGTTTCGAGCCGGTCGACGTCGACGCGCTGCTCGGTAGCCGCCCGGAGGACATCCCCAAGGTGCTCGCCAAGCGCGTGCATTCGGAGGAGAAACGCGGCGGGTTCGGCAAGTGGCTGCTCATCCTCCTCGTGCTCGGCGGCCTCGGCGCAGGCTTGTGGTACGGTCGCCCGCAGATCGTCGACCGCTTCCCCGCCACCGCGCCGTTCTACAAGGCGCTCGGGGTTCCGATCGAAATTCTCGGGGAGGGCCTCGAGTTCCGCGGCGTCACCTCGGAAATGATCAAGGAAGGCAAGACCCCGGTGCTGGTGGTGCGCGGCGTGATCGCCAACATCGCCAAGGATACCCGCTCGGTGCCGCTCCTGCGCCTCGTCCTGCTCGACAGCGGCGGCAACACGATCCAGGAATCCTACGGCAAGCCGCGCAAGGACAGCCTCGACGCGGGCGCGCAGATGGGCTTCCAGGTCCGCATGGACGATCCCTCCGCCGCCGCGATCCGCTACGAGGT
>QKGW01000019.1 GCA_003250275.1 Alphaproteobacteria bacterium | reverse complement strand
GGAGGCGCAAAGGCCGGTGTCGACCATCGCGTCGGCGACCGAGTAGCCCTCCGCGAGGCGCGCGGCGGCGACGTCGACCGACGGCAGCGCGTCGCCGGTGAGGCCCTGCTCGAAGGTCTTGCGCGCGGTCTCCTCGGCGGCGGCGGCGGCGTCCGCGCCGCGGCAGAGCAGCGTCGCGGCGTTGGCGAGCTCCTTCTTCGCGTCGTTGATCTCCGCGCCTTCGAGCGCTTCGAGGCGGGCGATCTCGCTCATCGGCAGGTCGGTGAACAGCTTGAGGAAGCGGCCGACGTCGGCGTCCTCGGTGTTGCGCCAGAACTGCCAATAGTCGTAGGAGGGCAGGCGCTCCTCGTTGAGCCACACCGCGCCCTGCGCGGTCTTGCCCATCTTCGCGCCCGAGGCGGTGGTGATCAGCGGCGTGGTGAGGCCGTAGAGTTCCGCGCCGTCGACGCGGCGGCCGAGCTCGACGCCGTTGATGATGTTGCCCCACTGGTCCGAGCCGCCCATCTGCAGGCGGCACTTGTAGGTGCGGTTGATCTCCAGGAAGTCGTAGGCCTGGAGGATCATGTAGTTGAATTCGAGGAACGACATCGGCGTCTCGCGCTCGAGGCGCAGCTTCACCGAATCGAAGCTCAGCATCCGGTTGACCGAGAAGTGGCGGCCGTAGTCGCGCAGGAACTCGAGGTAGTTCAGCCGGTCGAGCCAGTCCGCGTTGTTGATCATCACCGCGTCGGTCGGGCCGTCGCCGAAGGTGAGGAACTTCTCGAACACCTTCTTGATGCCCGCCATGTTGCGCGCGATGTCGTCGTCCGAGAGCATCTGGCGCGCGCTGTCGCGGCCGGTGGGGTCGCCCACCTTGGTGGTGCCGCCGCCCATCAGGACGATCGGCTTGTGACCCGCCTGCTGCAGGCGGCGCAGCAGCATGATCGGCACCATCGAGCCGACGTGCAGGCTGTCCGCGGTGCAATCGAAGCCGATATACGCCGGGATCGGCCCGCCCGCGAAGGTCGCGTCCAGTCCTTCGAGGTCGGTGCACTGGTGGATGTAGCCGCGCTCGGAGATGGTTTGCAGGAAAGCCGATTTGAAGCTGCTCATGATGCTCGTCTTATGCTAGCTCTGGGTGATGAAACCCGCATGTTTTAGCGGATGCCATCCTCGGGAGCCAGAGATTATGAACGCGGTGCCGGCGATTGCCCTCGGCCTGATGAGCGGAACCTCGGTGGACGGCGTCGACGCGGCGATGATCGTCAGCGACGGCGAAGGCGTCTCGGTGTTCGGGCCGCGCCGCACCTATCCCTACGCCGCGGCGACCCGCGCGCGCATCCGCGCGGTGTTCGGGCGCGACGACCGCGACGCCCCCGAGGTGCGCGCGGTGGCGGAGGAAATCACCCGCCTGCACGCCGACGCGGTGGCCGCGCTGCGCGCCGAGGCGGGCGCGGAGTGGGCCAACCTCGAACTCGTCGGCTTCCACGGCCAGACCATCCTGCACGCGCCCGAGCGCGACGTTTCGGTGCAGATCGGCGATGGCGGCCTGCTCGCGCACCTGACCGGCGTGCCGGTGGTGAGCGACTTCCGCGCCGCCGACATCGCGGCGGGCGGGCAGGGCGCGCCGCTCGCGCCGGTCTACCACCGCGCGCTGGTGCGGCATTGGTCGGGGCGGCCGCAGGGCTGGGTGGCGGTGCTCAACATCGGCGGCGTCGCCAACCTCACCGCGGTTTCGCCGGGCGGCGCGATGATCGCCTGCGACAAACGCGCTGATCGACGATTGGGTGGCGCGCCACGGCGCGGGGGACTGCGACCTCGACGGCGCGCTCGCGGCGAAGGGGCGGGTCGACGAGGCGTGGATCGACGCGGCGCTCGGCGCGCGCTTCTTCCTCACGCCACCGCCGAAGTCGCTCGACCGCGACGCCTTCGCGCCGATCGTAGAGGGGGCGATGAGCCTCGAAGACGGCGCGGCGACGCTCGCGGCGTTCACCGTGCGCGCGGTGGCGGTGGCGGCGGGGCACCTGCCCGAAGCGCCCGAGGCGTGGGTGGTGACCGGCGGCGGACGCCACAATCCGGTGCTGATGCAGGGGCTCGCCGGCGCCCTCGGGGTGCCGGTGCTGCCTGCCGAGGCGGTGGGGTGGGATGGCGACGCGCTGGAGGCTCAGGCGTTCGCGTTCATGGCGATACGGTCGGCGGCGGGGCTGCCGCTCAGCTTCCCCGGCACCACCGGCGTGCCGAAGCCGACTCCGGGCGGCGTGTTCCACCGCCCGGACTAGATCCGCTCAGGGCATCCCCGGCGCGGCCTTGAGGCGGCGTTCGAGGTAGTTGGAGACCGCCAGCGTCATTTCCGGCAACTGCGCGCCGAAGAAATGGTCCGCCTGCGGAATCAGGTGGTAATCCACCGCGATGTTCTTCTGCGACGAGAGCTTGTTGACGAGCTTCGCCACCGAGCTTTCGGGGACGATATCGTCCGCGCCGCCCTGCACGATCAGGCCCGATGACGGGCACGGCGCGAGGAACGAGAAATCGAAGATGTTCGCCGGCGGTGCGATCGAGACGAAGCCCTCGATCTCGGGGCGGCGCATCAGGAGCTGCATACTGATCCACGCGCCGAAGCTGAAACCCGCGATCCAGCAGGCGCCG
>QKGW01000193.1 GCA_003250275.1 Alphaproteobacteria bacterium | reverse complement strand
CACCCACAACATGTTCTCGGGCATCGACAGCTTCTCGTTCATGGCGGTGCCGTTCTTCATGCTCGCCGGCGCGTTCATGTCCGCCGGCGGCGTGACCAAGCGGCTCGTCGGCGTCGCCCAGGCGATGGTCGGCAGCTTCACCGGTGGCCTCGCCCAGGCGGTGGCGGTCGCGGGCATGTTCTTCGCCGCGATCTCGGGCTCCTCCGCCGCGACCACCGCGGCGATCGGCTCGACCATGGTCAACGAGATGGAGCGCAAGGGCTACCGCCGCGAGCTCGCCACCGGCATCGTCGCCGCGGCGGGCACGGTCGGCATCGTCATTCCGCCCTCGATCACCTTCGTCGTCTACGGCGTCATCGCCAACGTCTCGATCGGCGACCTCTTCATGGGCGGCGTACTGCCGGGCATCCTGATGGGCATGGCGATGTGCTTCATGGGTTGGTTCATCGCGAAGAAGGAAGGCATTCCGGCGGAGGGCCACTTCTCCATCGTCAAGCTCCTGGTCACGATCAAGGAAGCGTTCTGGGCGATGATGACCCCGGTGATCATCATCGGCGGCATCTACGGCGGCATCTTCACCCCGACCGAGGCGGCAGCGGTGGCGGCGGTCTACGGCATCGTCGTCGGCCTGTTCGTCTACAAGGAGCTCAAGCTCGCGGACTTCCCCGAGATCGTGTTCAAGGCGGTGATCGGCACCACCCTGATCATGTTCCTGGTCGGCGCGGCGAAGGTGTTCGGCTGGCTGATGACCAACCTCCAGATCCCGCATCACGTCGGCGAGGCGGTGGTCGCGATGACCAGCTCCCCGATCGTCTTCCTGATGATCATGAACGTGCTGCTCCTGATCCTCGGCACCCTGGTCAACGCCTCGGCGGCGGTGGTGATCCTCACCCCGATCTTCCTGCCGGTGGCGACCACCCTCGGCATCGACCCGCTGCACTTCGGCGTGGTGATGGTGGTGAACCTCGCGATCGGCTGCATCACCCCGCCGGTCGGGCTCGACCTCTTCGTCGCATCGGCGATCACCAAGGTGCCGCTCGAAAAGGTGATGAAGGCGACCACGCCCTATCTGCTGTCGCTGATCGTCACCCTGCTGTTCATCACCATGGTGCCGCAGATCTCGCTGTTCCTGCCCAACGTTCTGAAATAAATTCAACCGGACTCAAGCGTCCTCCTCACGAACGGCCCTCCTCGGAGGGCCGTTTTCGTATTTTCGTTCAAGCGAAACCAAAGGATTGAAGATTTATTGCGCGCCGGCACCCGGGCGTGCCCTAATTGTGTTGAAAATTCGGCATCATAATGTCTAAATACCGGCGCGAATAAAGCCGGGGGGACAGAGCGAAGTGCGTGGGGGCGCGCCGCTCCATGTCGGCATGTGTCAAGGGTGGGATAATGGACAGTCTCTTCAAATTCCTCAGAAAGATCCTTTACGGGGTCTCTGTCGTGGCGATGCTGGTGATGCTCGCGATCATCTTCCTGCAGGTGATCACGCGCTACATCTTCGGCTTCACCTTCGAGTGGTCGGAAGAGCTCGCGCGCTTCCTCTTCGTCTGGGCGGTGTTCCTCGGCTCGGCGCTGATCATGGGCGAGGACGGCCATCTCGCCGTCGAACTTCTGCCGCGCCTGCTCAAGGGCAAGAAGCCGGGCCTCGTGCTCGACGTCTTCATCAACGCCTGCGGCTACGTCTTCATCCTCCTGCTGATCGTGCAGGGCTGGCTGATGACCGAGACGATGACCTTCCAGGAAGCCCCGGGCTTGGGGATTCCGATG
>QKGW01000014.1 GCA_003250275.1 Alphaproteobacteria bacterium | reverse complement strand
GCCCGCGTCGTCGACGCGGTGACGATCCCGGTGATCGCCGACATGGACACCGGCTACGGCAACGCCCTCAACGCGGTGCGCACGATGCGCGAATACGAGCGCGCGGGCGTCGCCGGGTTCCACATCGAGGATCAGGTTGCGCCGAAGAAGTGCGGCCATTACGAGGGCAAGGCGGTGGTTCCGGTCGAGGAGATGGTCGGCAAGATCCACGCGCTCGTCGACACCCGCCGCGACGCCGACATCGTCATCATCGCGCGCAGCGACGCGCGCGCGGTGGAAGGGCTCGACGCCGCCATCGACCGCGTCAACGCCTACCTCGAAGCGGGCGCGGACGTCGGCTTCGTCGAGGCGCCGCAGAGCGAGGAAGAGTTGATCGCGGTGGCGAAGCGGATCGACGGCCCGGCGCTCGCCAACATCTTCGCCGGCGGCAAGACGCCGCCGCTGCCGAGCCGGAGGCTCGAGGAAATCGGCTTCCGCATCGGCATCTACCCCTCTCAGACGCAGCGCGCCGCGATCCGCGCGGTGCAGGACGTTCTCGCCGTGCTCAAGCGCGACGGCGATACGGTTGCAATCGAAGAGCGGCTGGCCACGTTCAATGAACGCGAGGTCGCGATCGATGCCAAGGTGTGGTGGGAGAGGGAGGTTAAGTATCTTCATAAATAATGCGCAGCGTCCGGGTAAATGGACGGTCGCAATCAACTCCAAGTGGACCTGATAACGCGGCGGAACGCCGCCCAGAACAACGAATGGAGGAACACAATGAGGAGAATTTTTGCGTCGTTGTTCGCGGCTCTGGCAGTCGCGTGCGCAGGGTCCGCGGCGAGTTACGCGCAGGAGGCGTTCCCGTCGAAGCCGATCAAGATCGTCGTTCCGTTCAAGGCGGGCGGCGGCATGGACGTCAGCACGCGGTTCCTCGCGACCGCAGGCGAGAAATACTTCGGCCAGCCGATCGTGGTCGAGAACAAGCCCGGCGGCTCCGGCCTGATCGGTGCGGGCGAGGTCGCCAACGGCACCGCCGACGGCTACACCCTGCTCGCCACCACCTCCGGCTCTTACGGCGCCGCCCCGCACATCTTCAAGCCGCCGTACGACCCCGAAACCGCGTTCGTGCCGGTGATCAGCCCCGGCTACACGGTGATGATGCTGGTCGCCGGTCCCGCCGCCCCGGTGAAGGACTTCAAGTCGTTCTACGACTATGTGAAGGCGCATCCGGACACAGTGACGGTGGGCTGCGCGGGCTTCGGCGACATCTCCGGGATGCAGCTCGCCAAGGCGTTCAAGGCGATGGGCCTCAAGGTCAAGCTGATCCCGTTCAACGGTGCGGCCGAGACCAACGCCA
Organism: Alphaproteobacteria bacterium; assembly: GCA_003250275.1. GTDB lineage: Bacteria > Pseudomonadota > Alphaproteobacteria > Rhodospirillales > Rhodospirillaceae > Oleispirillum. The sequence goes on along the minus strand of QKGW01000014.1, from coordinate 5,528 downwards.
ACGTGCTCGGCGGTCACGTGATGTACGGCAACATCTCCGACAGCACCGCCAAGACCCACATCGAGAAGGGGACGATCAAGCCGATCTTCGTCTTCGGCGGCAAGGTCAAGCGCGCGCCGTTCGACACCATCCCGTCGCTCGAGGAGCTCGGCTACAAGAACGGCGATAGCGCCTATTACCGCGTTCTCGCCGCGCCGGCGAAGACTCCTCCGGCGGTGGTCGCGAAGCTGCGCGAAGGCTTCCTCAAGATCACCGAGGACCCCGAAGTCCAGACGATGTTCACCAAGGCGGGCGCGAGCCTCGAAGGTGTCGTCGCCGATCCGGCGGTGCTCAAGGAAAAGACCGAGGACGACTACGCCACCTACGGCAAACTGATCGACGAACTCGGTCTGGCGAAGAAGTAGATCGCCGGACCGGGGCCGGCGCTTCGAGAGCGGATCCTTCGGCGCGGCGACGCCGCACCGGAGGTCCGCGCCGGCTCCTCAGGCGCGTGGGAGCGAAGCCATGGAGCAGAAGAAAGTCGAGATCGTCTCGGGTGCGTTCCTCATCGGCCTGGCCGCGTTCCTGCTCGTCTACATGCGGACCCAGCCGTGGTACACGCCGCACCTCTCGGTGATCGACGATTCCTCGTTCTTCCCGACGATCGTGTCGTGGTGCATCGGCGCCCTCGGCGCGGTGCAGATCGCCTACGCGCTGCGCACGTCGCCCGACGGACGCGCCGCCCGGCTCAATCTCCGCGGCATCCTGCTGGTCGCGATCTGGCTCGTCTACGCTTTCGTCCTTACCACGCTCGGCTTCCTCGCGGCGAGCTTCGCCGCGGTGCTGCTCTCGCAGCTGTTGTGGGGCGAGCGGCGGATGCTGGTGGCGATACCGGTGAGCGCGATCCTGCCGCTGGTGATCTACGTCGTGCTCGGCAAGATCCTGCATGTCGACTTTCCCCAGGGGATCATCCCGTTCTAGATGGAGACGCCGATGCTTGAAGGAATCATCCAGGGCGCGCTGATCACTCTCGGCTACAAGAGCCTGCTGCTGCTCGTCGCGGGCGTGACCACCGGCATCGTCTTCGGCGCGATTCCCGGCCTGACCAGCGGCATCGCGATCGCCATCCTGTTGCCCTTCACCTTCTATATGGACATCTACCAGAGCCTCGCGCTGCTCGTCGGCGTTTACGTCGGCGGCACCTACGGCGGCAGCATCTCGGCGGTGCTGTTCGGCACGCCGGGCGCGCCGGAATCCGGCATCACCGTGCTCGACGGCTATCCGATGGCGCAGCAGGGTTACCCCAACAAGGCGCTTTCGACCGCGCTCTACAGCTCATCGCTCTCCAACGTGTTGAGTTCGATCTCGATGCTGTTCCTCTCGATGGGCATCGCCGCGCTCGCGCTGATGATCGGCTCCACCGAATTCTTTTCGATCGTGCTGTTCTCGCTCGTTCTCATCTCCACCGTCGGGGTCGGCGGCAGCGCGTGGTACAAGGGCATCGCCGCGGTGCTGCTCGGGCTGATGTTCTCCTTCGTCGGCAGCGATCCGCTGAGCGCGATGCCGCGCCTCAACTTCGATTCCCTCGCGTTGAGTTCTGGGCTGCCGCTGATCCCACTGCTCGTCGGGTTGTTCGTCGGCGCCGAAATCATCCAGCAGACCGGACGGACCAAGAGCGTCGAGGGCGAGGCGGGGATTCTCTTCGGCGGCAGCGAGGACCGCGTGCGCTGGGCCGATCTCAAGGCGATGGCCCCCTACATTTTCAGCGGCGCGGCGATCGGCACGGTGATCGGCGCGCTGCCGGGGCTCAACGCCGCGGTCGGGTCGATGTTGAACTACGGCTTCGCGCGGCGGCTTTCGCCGCATCCCGAGCGCTTCGGCAAGGGTTCGCTGCGCGGCGTCGCCGCCGCCGAGGCGGGCAACAACGGCACCGTCGGGCCGACCCTGTGCCCGCTGCTCACCCTCGGCATTCCGGGCAGCGGCACCGCCGCGCTGTTCCTCGGCGCGCTGCTGATCCAGGGGGTGACGCCGGGGCCGACGATCTTCGAGACCTCGGCGCCGGTGGTTTATTCGCTGTTCTGGGCGATCTTCCTGTCGTCGGTGATCATGATCGGCGTCGGCCGGGTGGTGATCTACTTCGCCAAGTACATTCCGCTGATCCCGACGCAGATCATCAACCCCTGCATCATCCTCTTCTGCGCGTCCGGCGCGTTCGCCACCGATGGATCGGTGACCGACGTGTTCATCCTGATCTTCTTCATCACCCTCGGCTATTTCATGAAGCTCGGCGGCTTCCCGGTGATTCCGCTGCTGATCGGTTACCTCCTCGGCGGCCTGCTCGAAACCAATCTGCGGCGCACCCTGCTGATCGCCGGGGGCGATTACACGGTGTTCCTGTCGAGCCCGATCTCGCTCGCGTTCCTGATCGCGACGGTGGTGCTGCTCGCCTACGTCGTCGTCGCGAGCTTCCGCCGTCTGCGTGGACGCAGGGCTGCCGCCGTGCCGGGCGCGGCGCAGGCGCAGGAGGATTGAGGGGGATCAGGCGCGCAGCATCTGCCCGTTCGGCAACATGCCGTCGGGCGGGGGCCGCTTGATCGCCAGAAGGAAGCGCTTGCGCGCGCATTCGAGATCGTCGCCGCCGTGGCAGTAGAGGTGGATGAGGTCGTCCATCTCGGTCATTCGCGCCTGCGTCGCGGCGTTGAAAAAACCGCAAACCTCGATGTATTCGCAGATGTTGCCATGCGAATTCGCCAATCGTGCCTCCCGAAATCGTGATCGGAACGGCCGGCTTGCCCAGGCGGTGTCGGGAGTGCCGACTCTTGCAACAAGAGTCGGAGTCTATGGGAGAAAATGCAAGTGCGGGGCCGTGATCATTCGGCGTAGATCATCTTGCGGGTCATGCCGCCGTCGAGGACGAAGTTCGCGCCGGTGACGAAGCCCGCCTCCGGTCCCGCCAGCCACGCCACCATCGCGGCGACGTCCTCGGGGCGGCCGACGCGCCCGGCGGGGTGCTGGGCGTGGTCCTCGGGGCGCAGTCCGCCCGATTTCCCCGTGTCGATCCAGCCAGGGCTGATGCAGTTGACCCGCACCTCGGGGCCGAGCGAGACCGCGAGCGCGTGGGTGAGCGCGAAGATGCCGCCCTTGGTTGCCGAGTAGGCCTCGGTGCCGGGTTCGCTCATCGTCGCGCGGGTCGAGGCGAGGTTGACGATCGCACCGCCGCCGGGGGCGTCCGCGAGCAGCGGCGCGAGGCCCTGGGCGAGCAGGAACGGCGCGGTGAGGTTGACCGCGAGCACGCGGTTCCAGTGGTCGAGCGTGGCGTCCGCGAGGGGGCGGAATTCGCTGATCCCGGCGTTGTTGACGAGGAGGTCGAGGCGGCCTGCCGCACGCGCCGCCGCGATTGCCGCGGCGCAGCCCTCGGGCGTGCCGAGATCGGCGGCGCAGGTGGTGCAGCTTTCCGGGATGCCTGCGGGCACGAGGTCGACGCCGAGCACCGCCCAGCCGTCGGCGGCGAGGCGCAGGGCGACGGCGCGGCCGATCCCGTGGGCGGCGCCGGTGACGAGAGCGGTCCTGCGGTCCATCGGAAGCCTCCTTTCGGGCCGCTCAGCCCTTGGGGGTGAAGCGGGCGGTGAGGGTGTGGCGGTCGCCGGGGTAGAGCAGGCGCACCCGCGTGATCGGGCGCGCGCCGCTCCAGGTGCGGCGGACGATTTCGAGGCACGCGGCGCCGGGCGCGACGCCGAGCGTCTCGGCCTCCGCGGGCGACGCCGGGGCTGCGCTGATGACGTGCTCCGCCTCGCTCCACGGCACCCACTGGAGCAGCCACAGACCGGGCGGCGTATCGGCGAACTCGGCGGTTTCCGCCTCCGGCACCGCGGCGAGGTTGATCAGCCGTTCCTCCAGGCAGAACGGTTGCGCGCCCGCCATGTGGACGCAGAGCACGTCGAGCACCGGCGCGCCGCTTTCGAGCGCGGGCGAGAAGCCGTCGGCGGCGCGGCTCTTGCGCGCGGCGCGGCGGCGCACGTCGCAGGCGTAGGGCAGGCCGAGGGCGAGGATTTCGGTCTTGATATCGGCGATTTCGAGCACCGCCGACTGGCCGCGCGGCTGCAGCACGAAGCTGCCCGACTTCTTGCGCCGCTCGATCAATCCGGCGCGGGCGAGTTGCGAGAGCGCCTTGTTCACCGTCATCCGCGAGCAGCCGTAGTGCGCCGCCAGCTCCATCTCGAAGGGGATGCGGTGGCCGGGCGGCCATTCGCCCGAGACGATCCGCCCCTCGATTTCGGCGAGGATGCGCTGGTGCAGGGTCTGGGCGGGCGGGGCGGTCGTCGGCATATTCATATTCTCCCGCTTAACCTCGGGCGGACCGGAGCGAAAGCGATTTCTTGCCCGGGCGTCTCGGATTTTCCCTGGACGCCCCTATTTCATGTATATACATTTTACGGAGAAAAGGACAGGGCGATGCCGAGCGAGTCTTCCATCCGTCTGTGGCGCAATCTCCGTCTCGCGACGCTGCGCGACGATCTCCCCGGCCTCGGGGCGATCGAATACGGCGCGATCGCCGCCGCGGGCGGGCGCATTCTCTTCGCCGGACCCGAGGCCGATCTGCCGCGCGCCTTCGCCGCCGCCGAGGCGGTGGATTGCGAGGGCCGCTGGGCGACCCCGGCGCTGATCGACTGCCACACCCATCTCGTCTACGGCGGCGACCGCGCGCACGAGTTCGAGATGCGCCTCGCGGGCGCGACCTACGAAGAGATCGCCCGCGCCGGCGGCGGCATCGCCGCGACCGTCGCCGCGACCCGTGCGCTCGACGCCGAGGGTCTTGCCGCCGCCAGCCTCGCGCGCCTCGACGCGCTGCTCGCGGAGGGCGTTTGCACCGTCGAGATCAAGTCGGGCTACGGCCTCACCGTCGAGAGCGAGCTTGCGATGCTGCGCGCCGCGCGCCGCCTCGCCGAGTTGCGTCCGGTGCGGGTGGTGACGACCTGGCTCGCCGCGCACGCGACGCCGCCCGAATACAAGGGCCGCAACGGCGACTACCTCGCCGAGGTGGTGCTGCCCGGTCTGGAGCGGGCGGCGGCGGAAGGCCTCGTCGACATGGTAGACGGCTTCTGCGAGACCATCGCCTTCACCCCGGCGGAGATCGCGCGGGTGTTCGATGCGGCGCAGCGCCTCGGCCTGCCGGTCAAGCTCCATGCCGAGCAGCTCTCCGATCAGGGCGGCGCGGCGCTCGCCGCCGCCTATGGCGCGCGCTCGGCTGAGCACCTCGAATGGCTCAACCCCGAGGGCGTCGCGGCGATGGCCGGGGCGGGGACGGTCGCGGTGCTGCTGCCCGGCGCGTTCTACACCCTGCGCGAGACGAAGAAGCCGCCGGTCCAGGCGCTGCGCGACGCGGGCGTGGCGATGGCGATCTCGACCGACAGCAACCCCGGCACCTCGCCGCTGACCTCGGCGCTGCTGACGATGAACATGGCGGCGACGCTGTTCGGCTTCACCGTCGACGAAGCGATCGCGGGCTTCACCCGCAACGCCGCGCGCGCCCTCGGGCTCGCCGACGAAAT
>QKGW01000528.1 GCA_003250275.1 Alphaproteobacteria bacterium | reverse complement strand
AAATGGTAGCGGAGGAGGGACTTGAACCCCCGACACGCGGATTATGATTCCGCTGCTCTAACCAGCTGAGCTACTCCGCCACAGGTCCGCTCGGGGGCTTTTGGAAGGCGCCGTCCGCGCGGGAGGCGCTTTACTTATTCGGAATTCGCGGCGGCGTCAAGCGTGGAATGTGCGATCCGGGCGCATCGGTTCCGCTCGCGTTCCGCCGCGTGCCCGGTCTATCCTGGCTCTCGTGGATAGACCGGGAGGACGGCAAATGCGCGTGGTGGTGCAACGGGTTGCGGAAGCCAAGGTGGAGGTCGCGGGCGAGGTGACCGGGCGCGTCGGCGCGGGGCTGCTGATCCTCGTTTGCGCCGAGACCGGCGACGCCGACGCCGACGCCGAATTCCTCGCCCGCAAGATCGCCGCGCTGCGCATCTTCCGCGACGACGCCGACAAAATGAACCGCTCGGTCCGCGACGTCGGCGGCGGCGCGCTGGTGGTCAGCCAGTTCACCCTTGCGGCGTCGTGGCGGAACGGAAACCGCCCGGGATTTTCGGCCGCCGCCCCGCCCGCCGAGGGCGAACGCCTCTACCTCCATTTCTGCAAGGCGCTCGCCGCGGAGGGCGTGCCGGTCGAGACCGGGCGCTTCGGCGCGCACATGGCGGTGTCGCTCATCAACGACGGGCCGGTGACGATCCTCATGGACACCCGCGACCCCCGCTGAAACCCTTGGATTTCTCCGGCTATCGAAACCATAGCCGCGCCGCACTTTAGAATGCGTGGGTTTTGCACCATCTTGGGGAGACGGAAACCGATGGATCGGAGGATCGTTCCATGCTCTCCCGCCGCACTACCCTGAGCCTCGGCATCGCCGCAGCCGCCGTCTGGGCGGCGACGCGCTTCACCCGCACGGGCGACGCCGCCGCGCCGCAGGAAACCTTCGAGGTCAACCTCAGCGACGCCGAATGGCGCGCCAAGCTCAGCCCCGAGCAATACGCGATTCTGCGCCACGAAGGCACCGAGCGCCCCTACACCAGCCCGCTCAACACGGAGAAGCGCGCCGGCATCTTCTCGTGCGCCGGCTGCGCGCTGCCGCTGTTCAGCTCCGAGACCAAATTCGAGAGCCACACCGGCTGGCCGAGCTTCTGGACGCCGCTCGAAAACGCCGTCGGCGAGCGCACCGACACCAGCTACGGCATGGTGCGCACCGAGGTGCACTGCCGGCGCTGCGGCGGCCACCTCGGCCATGTGTTCAAGGACGGTCCGCCTCCCACCGGGCTGCGCTACTGCATCAATGGCGTGGCGCTCGCCTTCCAACGCGCGTAAGGAGGCCCGCCGATGCTGTTGCTCGCCGCCTATCTCGGCGGGGCGCTGACCATCCTCAGCCCCTGCATTCTCCCGGTGCTGCCGTTCGTGTTCGCCCGCGCCGGCTCCGATTTCAAGCGTAACGGCCTGCCGCTGCTCGCCGGGCTCGCGCTCACCTTCGCCGCCGTCGGCAGCCTGGCCGCCGCGGGCGGCGCATGGGCGGCGCGCGGCAACGAGATCGGCCGCTGGATCGCCCTCTCCTTCCTCGCGCTGATGGGCTTCGCGCTGATCTTCCCCGCCGTCGCCACCTGGATCGCGCGGCCGTTCGTCGGCCTCGGCGAGCGGGTGTCGACAGCCGCGGGCGTCGGCAACGGACCCGGAGGCGCCGCGCTCACCGGCGTCGCCACCGGCCTCGTCTGGGCGCCCTGCGCCGGGCCGATCCTCGGCCTGATCCTCGGCGGCGCGGCGCTCCAGGGCGGCGGCGCGGC
>QKGW01000367.1 GCA_003250275.1 Alphaproteobacteria bacterium | reverse complement strand
GCGGTCTTGGGCATCAGCTGCATCAGCCCCTTCGCACCCGCCGAACTCGTCGCCTCGACGTCGAAGTTGCTCTCCTGGCGGATGATGCCGAGAACCACCGCCTTGGCGGGGGTGTCCGGCAGGTCGATCCACTTCGGCACCGGATAGGCGAGTTCGGTATCCTGCACGTTGTGCTGGCGCAGCAGACGCGACAGCCGCACCCCTTGCGCGACCGATATCTTCGATACCGCCGCGACCGCCGCGAGGCGTTCGTCGTCGTTGCGGGCAGCGTAGTAGAGGGCGCGGGCGAAGGTGGCGAACAGACGATCCTCGCCGATGCGGTCGAGCTGCTCCAGGAGCCCTGAAAACTCGTGCTTGTGCACCCAGGCGGTCGCCTCCTTGGGGAGCGGCGGCACCGGCGGGATGGGCGGCGGGGCGGGTGCGTCGACCCGCTGCGCGGCGAGCTGGCCGTAGAAGGTGGTCGGCTCCTGCGCGGCACGGGCGAACCACTCCGCGGCCTTCGCGGCGTCGCCCTTGGCGGCGTAGACGCGGCCGAGCCAGTAGGCGCCGCGGGATTTGCTCACCGGCGTCGAGACGATGTCGTAGAGCCGCTGGAAGTGGCCCTCGGCGATGCCCGGGTCCTTGAGGAACTGGAACGCGATCCACCCGGCGAGCCATTCCGCCTCGGCGACGTCGCCGACCGACTTGAGGTCGTGGCGCGCGGCGAGTTCGTAGGCTTGGCTGATCCGTCCGTCGGCGAGGGCGTCGCGCGCGAGGATTGCCTGCTCGGTCCACCACAAATCGGGGTTCGGGCGCGGGCCGGTGTGGGCGAGCGCAAGCGCCGTCGCCTCGTCGTCCTTGTTGCTGCGCCGCAGCCAGCGCAAACGCTCATACACGAGATTCGGATCGGACTGCAATTCCTTGGGAACGCGCAAAAGAACGTTCCGCGCGCCGGTGTTCATCGTCGCCAGCGCGATGCGCGCCTCGCCGAGCGCGCGGGCATCGGCGTCGACCCGGTCGAGTTGACGGTGCGCCTCGGAGAAGCGCCGCTGCCAGATCAGGCGTTCGAGGCGTTCGCGGTGTTCGGCGGCGCGGATCCACTGGCCGTGGCCGGCGAGGAACGCCTTCTCCTGATCGGCGTTGAACGCTTCGGAGGTCCAGATGTCGCGATACCGCTTCGCCGCCTCGTCGGTGCGCCCCGCGCGTTCGGCGGCGTCGGCGAGCCAGAGCGCGCCCTCGCGGGTGTAGGCGCGGCCGTTGGCGAACCACTTCTGCCGCGCGGCGTCGTCGGCGGTCGTCCAGATCGCCTCTTCGGCGCGGCGGGAGAGGGTGCCGCGGTCGGGCCACGAGGGATTGGCGTCGAGAAACGCTTTGATCTCGGCGAAGCCCGCGCCGCTGCCGGGGCTGCGCAGCATCATCCAGGTCATCACCTTGGAGAACTGCGCCTTCGGTGCCTGCGCGATCAGGCGGCGCACCTCGCGCCAGTCGCCCTTCTCGGCGGCGGTGAAGCCGGGGACTCCGGGGCTCGGCTTGCGCGCCGGTTTGGGCGGCGTCGGCATCGGCTTGATGCCGGGTTTCGGCGGCTTCGCCGTCGCCTCGGGCTTGCCCTTCGGCGAGGTGGTCGCGGCGTCGGCAGGCACGCCGAAACCGGTCCCGCAGCCGATGATGATCGCCGCGAGCACGCTGAAGACGCCGGAAATGCCCTTGCCAGCCGTGCGTGTCATGTGTGTGCCAAGTTTATTGGGGCAATTGCCCCGTGGACGGCTTGTCGTTATTCTATCGCTTCCGTCACCCATACCCGGTATA
>QKGW01000031.1 GCA_003250275.1 Alphaproteobacteria bacterium | reverse complement strand
GGCTCTTCACCAGCCCGGTCAGCAGCCCGAGCACCTTCTCGGCGTTGACCGGATCGAGCGACGCGGTCGGCTCGTCGGCGAGCAGCACCGCCGGGCGGTGCGCCAACGCCCGCGCGATCGCCGCACGCTGGCGCTCGCCGATCGACAGCTGCGCGGGCATCTTGCCGAGGTGCGGGCCGAGACCGAGGGTCTCGACCATCGCCGCGATGTGCGCGTCCACGCCCTTGCTCTGGCCGAGCAGATCGGGCGACAGGCGCAGATTGTCGCGTACGCTCAAGAACGGTAGCAGCCCGCCGGTCTGAAGGATGTAGCCGATCCCCTGCGCCCGCGCCGCTGCGAGACCGTCGAGATTTCCCGCCTTCCACGCCGCCGCGACGTCGACGCCGCGAAACCGGAAGTCCGCCGCCGCCTCGGGCCGCAACACCAGGCCGAGCGCGTCGAGCACCGTGCTCTTGCCGCTGCCCGAGGGGCCGGTGATCGCCACCGCCTCCCCCGCCGCAACCGCGAACTTCGGCACCGACATCAAAAACCCGCCCGCCCCGCCGCGCCGGATCGTCACGTCCGCAAGCTCGATCACCATGGCGCGGCCTCCGGCGCCGATGACAAGGCCGGGCTCCGCCCGGACCCGCCAAGGGCCTCGGGCCCTTGGATCCCGTGCGTTGGTTTTTGCGCGAAGCGCGACAAGACGTTCACGCCGCGTGAGGAACGAAAGCCGCTTCGCGGCGAAAAACCGGGAATGGGTTCACAGGGCCTGAGGCCCTGTGCGGGGTCCAGGGGCGGCGCCCCTGGCCTGGTTTTCTCCCTCGCGTCCATCATGGCAGCGCGTCGAGCGGCACGGCGGCGACGGCTTCGCCGGGGTCGGCGCCGGTATCGAGGGCGATCCAGCGGTCCACGTCGTCGTGGATGATCTGGTAGAGGCGGAGCTTGCGGTTGATTTCGTCGAGGAACGCCTGCTGTTGCGCGATCGACCAGCTCGACCAGGTTTGCTGATCGAGGTCGAGGATTTTGGAGCGGTACGGCAGGTCGTCGAGGTATTCGCCGAGCAGGCCGAGGTCCGCGAGCTTGGCCGCGCGCGGATCGTTGACCGCGTTGGGATCGCGCCCGAGGGTGGCGGCGACCGAGCGCATCCGGGAGAAGAAGTCGGCGGGGGCGAGTTGCGCCGCCTGTCCGGCCTCGGCGATGCCTTTCAGCACCTGCTGCATGTCGGAGAGCTGGTTCTTGGTGAGCAACACCCGCACCTCGGTGGTCGGCACCTCGGGCTGGGCGAGCGCACGGTCGGAGATCCACGCCTTGAACAGCGGCGGCGCCTGGGTACCCTCGACGCGGCCGAGGTAGGCGAGCTGCATCGCGTGACCGAGCATCGCGGTATCGATCTTGATGCGGTCGGCGGCGCTGTCTGCGCCCTTGAGGTAGGCGGGGTCGGAGGTGCGCGCCGCACCCGGCGTCGCCTCGCCGCGATAGGCGGCGTTGACTTGGCCGACGATGGCGTCGCCCAGGCTGTCGACGATCTTACCGAAGGCGTCCACCGAGCCGACCGGGACGTCGTAGTAGAGCGGCCGCGGCACCAAGGGGTGGCTGGACAGTTCCTTGTACTGCGCCTCGGCCTCGGCGTGGTTGGCCTTGCCCTCCGGGGTCTTGAGATGCATCGCGTAGATCGCGACGCCGCGATGCTGGGCTTCGAGCTTCACCTGCGGCGCGTCGAGCATCGTCGAGGAGAACGGATCGTTGCCCTTGAGCGCGCCCGCGTCGGTGATCAGCACCACGTAGCGCCCGCCGAAGTTGTTC
>QKGW01000495.1 GCA_003250275.1 Alphaproteobacteria bacterium | reverse complement strand
CGGCGCACCCCCCTGCGGAAATACGCGAGCACCTCGGGCGAGGGCGGATCGACCCCGGCGAGCGCCTCGCCGAAGGTGAGCGTGCGGGTGTCGCCGCCGCTCAGCGGGTCGTAGCGTTCGTAGCTTTTGAGCAGCGCGAGGCCGAGCGGCTGGAGCACCTGGAGGGTGAGCTGCTGGCGCAGCACCATGTCCTGCACGATGCCGGGCTCGGAGCCGATCAGGGTGGAAAGCAGCGGATCGGGCTCGGCCACACCCGCCTCGACCAGCGCGTCGCGGATGCGCGGCACCACCATCTTCTGGATCACGTCGAGGAGAATGTCGTCGCCCGCGACCTTGAAGCCGTCGCGGAACTTCTGCTCCGGCACGATCGAGACGTTGCCGCCCCGCCCCTCGTCGAGGCGGTAATCGGAGATCACCAGATCGGTGGTGCCGCCGCCGACGTCGATCGAGGCGATGCGCAGGCTCCGCCCCGCGTCGTCCGCGCGCTTGCGGCGGAATACCCGGAAGAACTCCTCGGGCCGCCCGCCGAAGTGGTTGACGGTCTCGGAGAAGAGATAGACCACCTGGGCGCAGGTCGCCTCGTCCCAGCGCGCGTGATAGGAGGGCAGCGGCGGCCATGCCTGATCGGCGGTGGTTTCGATGTCCGGGTCGATCGGGTGCCAGCCGAACGCCTTCCACACCAGGCCGAGCGCCTGGCGCATCCGCTCCTCGAAGATCTGGCGCTCCGGCAGCGGCATCGACGGCGGCACGGTGAGGATCACCGAACGCAGTTGGCGCGGCAGATTGGCGTGCGAGAGCTTCATCCGCTGGCTCGGACTGTTCATCTGGTTGAGCGCTTGCACCAGGATTTCCGCGAGCATGAAGGTCATCAGCGACGAGCGCTGATAGTGCGGCATGAACACCTGGATCTGCTTTTCGGGCGGCAGGGTGAACAGCGCCTCGCCGGTCTCGTCGATGAGGTCGCCGAACGGTGCGGCGGTGGCGAGCGGCTCGGTTTCCGACTTGTTGAAGCTGTCGTTGAAGCGCCAGCCCGGCTCGAAGCGTTTTTCGTCCCAGAGGTAGCGCTTCGGGCTCGAAAGCCCGGTCGAGCCCTCGGTGCCGCGGCGGCGCGCGGCGAGGCGCGCGGCCTCGGCGCCGACGCGCGCGATCGTCGGCCAGAGGAAGGCGTCGTTGCGGCCCGAGAGCACCGAATAATCGACCTTGCCGAACACCGCCTCGGCGAACTCGACGCGGCTTTCGAACGGCTCGGCATAGACGCGGTGTGGATGGCTGAGATCGCGGAGTTCGAGCTCGTAGCGGGTCGAGAGGCCGTTGCCCTCCTGCGGATGGTCCTCGACGAGGATGCCGCAGGTGCGCGAGTTGCCGACGTCGAGCACCATGTCGACCGGGATCGGCTTGTGAACGTCGTCGGGGCGGTTGGAGAGCAGCTTGACGCGCGGCGGGCGCACCTTCTCGCCGAGGAACCACAGCAGGTTGAGGTAGTGCGCGAAGTGGCGGCGGCGCTCGACCTCCTCGGCAATATCCTCACGGGTGGCGCGGCGGCGGTCCATCGCGTCGGCGAACAGCTCTTCGAGCCAGTCCGCCACCCACGGCTGATCGAGGAACCAGCCGAGGTCCTCGCCCTGTTCGCGCCGCCGTCGACGTCCGCCAGCGTCGGCTGGAGGTAGGCCGCCCCGGTCACGCCGTTCTCGATCACCGCGGTGTCGAACGCGAGCACGACGCGGTGGCTGTTGCCGCCCTCCGCATCCTCGCCCGGCGCGAGCGGCACGATGCGGGCGCGCGCCCAGTTGCGCGGCCCCTGCACGAAGGCGTTGGCCTGACGACGCAGGAACGGCACCGGCAGCCACACGTCGGCGAAGAGGTCGAGGCTTTCCGCCACCGGGGTTTCGAGGTCGGGCAGCGGCGCGGTCACCGCGTGGCTGTTGGGGTGGAGGTAGCGGTCGCCCTCGGCGTCGTAGTCGAGGCGCACCAGCCCGGCGGAGCCGTCGGCGCGGCGGGCGAACTGGCCCGGTTCCGCGCGGCGCGGGTCGAACCCCAGGCCGAAATCCATGAACTGGATCCCCGACCGCATGATCAGCGTCGCTTCGTCTTCGAACCGGATCAGTTTCGCGAGCATCTTCCCGTCCCGTGTTTCCGCCGTTTTCTCGGCGGGTATCATGGTTCTACGCCTAGCGGCTCATGTCCACCGAATACTCCGGCCCCTGGCTCGGCTTGCCGGTGCAGCGGGTCCGCCCGTCCGCCCCCGGCACGCACTCGACGCGGCTCCTGGCATAGGCCGAGCCGTCGTTGCACTTGGGGTCGTCCTGGCCGGTGATGACGAGCTTGCCGCCCTGCATCGCCGCGGTGCTCGCGCCCTTGCACACCGTGCCGTCGGGGCGGGTGATCGTCACCGTGCCCTTGCCGCCATCGAAGTCGTATTGCACCTCGGCGGGCAGTCCGGTGCGGCTGTCCATCAGCCCGCCGCGCGAGGTCCAGGTGCCGTTGAGGAAATCGGTGCTGCCCGATTTCTGCGCCTCCGGCGGGATCGCGAGCGGCGTCTCGGGGTTCGGCGACGCGCCCGGCGGCGGTGCCGAGGCGTCGGGCTGCGGCGGCGGTTGCTGCGCCTGGCTCTCGGGCGACTGCGGCTGCGGCGGCTCGGCGGCGCCCGGCTCCTGGCCGGCGTTGCCCTGCGGCTCGGGCGGCGTCGGCTGGGCGGCGTCGGGCGGCGTGGTCACGCCGGGCGCAACGGAGCCGTCGGGCGTGGTCGCGTCACCGGGTGCGACGCCGGTCGCGCCGGGAACCGTCACCCCCGGCACCGCGACGCCGGGCACCACCACGGTCTCGCCGCCCCGCTCTACGCGCGGCGTCTCCGGCGCCATCACCACGTCGGCGGGGCGCAGCGCCGGCGGCAGCACGTCGGGCGCGCAGCCGCGCAACAGCCAGAGCAGCAGGCCGAGCAGCAACAGCAACAGAAGCAGCCACAGCAGCCAGCGCCACCACGGGCGCGACGCCGGAACCGGGTCGATCACCGGCGGCGGCACCGTCGCGCCGGGCCGCACCGCGGCGACGGCGGCGGGCATCAGATCGCGGATCGGGTCGGCGTCGGGCAGGGTCGGCGAGGTGAAGCCCCAGAAGGTCACCACCGGCTTGCC
>QKGW01000311.1 GCA_003250275.1 Alphaproteobacteria bacterium | reverse complement strand
GGCTCGGCGCGAGCCCCCGCGTCACCAGCGCCTGATCGGCCCGTTCGGTCATCGGAGGTGCTCCGCAAGCCAGGGGATCGGCCTCGGGGCAACAATGCCCCCGGCCGTCCTCATCGCCCCAGCGCCGCGCGGGCGGCGGCGGCGATGCCTTCGGCGTCCAGGCCCGCATCGGCGATCTGGCCGGTTTGGGTATCCTGTTCGAGGTAGGCGTCGGGCATGTGGAGGGTGCGGACGGCACATGAGCCGTCGAGTTTTCCGGCATTGGCGAGGAGATCGAGGACGAAGCTGCCGAAGCCGCCGACCGAGCCTTCCTCGACGGTGATCAGCGCCTTGTGGCGCGCCGCGAGGTCGAGCACGAGGTCGCGATCGAGCGGCTTGGCGAAGCGCGCGTCGGCGACGGTCGCGGCGATGCCGTCCGCGGCGAGCGCGTCGGCGGCGGTGAGCGCGTCGGCGAGGCGGGTGCCGAGCGAGAGGATCGCGACGTCCGCGCCCTCGCGCACGATCCGGCCCTTGCCGATCGGGAGGATTTCCGGCTCCTCGGGCACCGGCGTGCCCATGCCCGCGCCGCGCGGGAAGCGGACCGCGATCGGGCCGTCGTCGTACTGCGCGGCGGTGGCGACCATGTGCGCGAGTTCGGCCTCGTCGGCGGGCGCGGCGATGGTCATGTGAGGCAGGCAGCCGAGGTAGGCGAGATCGAACGCGCCCTGGTGGGTGGCTCCGTCGGCGCCGACGTATCCGGCGCGGTCGAGGATGAAGCGCACCGGCAGGTTCTGCAGCGCGACGTCGTGCGCAACCTGGTCGAAGGCGCGCTGGAGGAAGGTCGAGTAGATCGCGACGAACGGGCGCATCCCCTCGGCGGCGAGGCCGGCGGCGAAGGTGACGGCGTGCTGCTCGGCGATGCCGACGTCGAACATCCGCGTCGGGTGGTGGCGGGCGAAGGCGTCGAGGCCGGTGCCCGAGGGCATCGCGGCGGTGGTAGCGACGACGCGCGGGTCGGCGTCGGCGGCGCGGATCAGCCCCTGGGCGAACACCTCGGTGAACGACGGGCCGTTGCCCTTCGCCTTGACCTGCGCGCCGGTTTCGACGTCGAAGCAGCCGACGCCGTGATACTTGTCCGCCGCGCGTTCGGCGGGGCCGTAGCCGTGGCCCTTCTCGGTGACGACGTGGACGAGCACCGGGCGGCTGGTCTTGGCGTCGCGCACATTCCGGAGCACCGGCAGGAGGTGGTCGAGGTTGTGGCCGTCGACCGGGCCGACGTAGTGGAAGCCCATCTCCTCGAACAGCGTGCCGCCGGTGACGAGGCCGCGCGCGTATTCCTCGGCCTTGCGCGCGGCGCGCTCGAACGGCGCGGGGAAGAACTGAGCGACGTCCTTCATCGCGCTGCGGATGGTGTGGTAGGAGGGCGACGAGAGCAGCCGCGAGAGGTAGGCGCTCATCGCCCCGACCGGCGGCGCGATCGACATGTCGTTGTCATTGAGGATGACGATCAGGCGGCTCTCGGCGGCGGCGGCGTTGTTCATCGCCTCGAAGGCCATGCCCGCACTCATCGCGCCGTCGCCGATGACGCAGACGACCGCGCGCTTCTCCTTCTTGAAGTCGCGCGCCACCGCCATGCCGAGCCCCGCGGAGATCGAGGTCGAGGAATGCCCCGCGCCGAACGGGTCGAACGGCGATTCCTCGCGCTTGGTGAAGCCGGAGATGCCGTCCTTGCGGCGGATGCCGATCATCCGGCCGCGGCGGCCGGTGAGGATCTTGTGCGGGTAGGCCTGGTGGCCGACGTCCCAGAT
>QKGW01000159.1 GCA_003250275.1 Alphaproteobacteria bacterium | reverse complement strand
CAACCACGCGTTCTTCACCAACTCCGGTTCGGAATCCGCCGACACCGCGATCAAGATGGCGCGCGGCTACTGGCGGGTGAAGGGCGAGCCGAACCGCTCGAAGATCATCGGCCGGGTGAAGGGCTACCACGGCGTCAACTTCGGTGGCATGAGCGTCGGCGGCATCGCCGGCAACCGCAAGATGTTCGGCGCCGGCATCGATGCCGACCACCTGCCGCACACCCTCCTCGCCGCCAACGCGTTCTCGAAGGGCCTGCCGGAGCACGGCGGCATCGAGAAGGCCAACGAGCTCGAGGACATCATCGCCCTGCACGACGCCTCGACGATCGCGGCGGTGATGGTCGAGCCGTTCTCGGGTTCGGCGGGCGTGATCCTGCCGCCCAAGGGCTACATGCAGCGCATCCGCGAGATCTGCGACAAGTACGGCATCCTTCTGATCTTCGACGAAGTGATCACCGGCTTCGGCCGCACCGGCAAGATGTTCGGCGCCGACACCCTCGGCGTCACCCCGGACATCATGACCCTCGCGAAGATGATCACCAACGGCGTGATCCCGATGGGCGCGGTGCTCGCCACCGACACCATCTACGACACCTTCATGGAGAAGGGCGGCGCGGACTACGCCGTCGAGTTCCCGCACGGCTACACCTATTCCGCCCACCCGGTCGCCTGCGCCGCCGCGCTCGCGACGCTCGACCTGATCAAGTCGGACGACCTCGTCGCCCGCTCGGCCGCCCTCGCCCCCTACTTCGAGGAGGCGATCCACTCGCTCAAGGGCCTGCCCTACGTCGAGGACATCCGCAACTTCGGCCTCGCCGGCGCGGTGCAGGTCGAAGAGATCCCCGGCGCCCCGGCGAAGCGCGCGTTCGACATCTTCCAGGCCTGCTGGGACAAGGGCGCGTACGTCCGCTGCGGCGGCAACACCCTGCAATTCGCCCCCGCGTTCGTCGCGGAGAAGACCGACATCGACCGCCTGTTCGGCATCGTCGCCGACGTGCTCAAGGCTCAAGCGTAGGAGTAGAAGTATGAACGTGGAAACCAAGTCCCTGCCGCTGATCGGCCACTTCGTCGGTGGCCGCGCGGTGCCGGAGGCGAGCCGCACCCAGGAGGTGTTCGACCCGGCTCTCGGCCGTGCGGTGGCGCGCGTCGCGCTCGCCTCCGCCGAGGAAGTCGGCGAGGTCGTCGAGATCGCCCAGCTCGCCTTCAAGACCTGGTCGAAGCTGCCGGTGGCGAAGCGCGCGCAGGTGATGTTCCGCTTCAAGGCGCTCCTGGAGCGCGACACCGACCGCATCTGCCAGGCGATCTCGCAGCAGCACGGCAAGACCCACGACGACGCCAAGGGCGAGCTGATCCGCGGCATCGAGGTGGTGGAGTACGCCTGCGGCGCGGGCCAGTTGCTCAAGGGCGAGCACTCGCGCGACGTCGGCCCCGGCATCGACGCCTGGAGCGAGCTGCGTCCCCTCGGCGTGGTCGCGGGCATCACGCCGTTCAACTTCCCCGCGATGGTGCCGATGTGGATGTTCCCGATGGCGCTGGTGTGCGGCAACGCCTTCGTCCTCAAGCCCTCCGAGCGCGATCCGGCGGCGGCGATGATCCTCGCCGAACTGCTCGCCGAGGCGGGCTTGCCCGACGGCGTGTTCAACGTCGTCCACGGCGGCAAGGAGGCGGTCGACGCGCTCCTCGCCCACCCGTTGGTGAAGGCGGTGAGCTTCGTCGGCTCGACCCCGATCGCCGAGGCGATCTACAAGTCCGGCACCGCCAACGGCAAGCGCGTCCAGGCGCTCGGCGGCGCGAAGAACCACGCAGTGGTGATGCCCGACGCCGATCTCGACGCCGCGGTTCCGGCGATGATCGGCGCGGCTTACGGCTCCGCGGGCGAGCGCTGCATGGCGATTTCGGTCGCAGTGTGCGTCGGCGACGTGGTGGCCGACCGTCTGGTCGAACGCCTCAAGCCGGCGATGGCGGCGATCAAGGTCGGCGCGTGCAGCCAGCCGCGCATCGACATGGGCCCGGTGATCACCAAGGCGAGCCAGGAAAAGATCCAGGCCTACCTCGCGGAAGGCGTCGCCGACGGCGCCGATCTCGTGGTCGACGGCCGCGGCATCTCGGTCGAAGGGCATCCGGAAGGCTTCTTCGTCGGGCCGACGTTGTTCGACAAGGTCAAGCCCGGCATGAGCATCTACACCGATGAGATCTTCGGGCCGGTGCTGTGCGTGGTGCGGGTCGAGACCCTGGCCGAGGCGATCGCGCTGATCAACGCGCACGAGTTCGGCAACGGCACCTGCATCTTCACCCGCGACGGCGAGGCGGCGCGCGACTTCACCGACGGCGTCGAGGTCGGCATGGTCGGCATCAACGTGCCGCTGCCGGTGCCGGTGGCGTACCACAGCTTCGGCGGCTGGAAGCGCTCGCTGTTCGGCGACCTCCACATCTACGGCCCGGACTCGCTCCGCTTCTACACCCGCAAGAAGGCGGTGACGCAGCGCTGGCCGTCCTCCGGCATCGCCGAAAAGACCCAGTTCGCGTTCCCCAACCTCGCCCGCTGACGCCCTTTCCGGCGTCCTGCGCGAAAATTCCGAGGCGGCGAAACTCCTTGCAGGGGTTCCGCCGCCTTTCCATTTTGGTGTATCACCAGAATATCCTCCCGACAGCCGGAACCCGCTCCTGTGCCGCACAGCCTCTCCCTCGACATGCTGATCGCCTTCGCCGTGATTGCGGGCGTGTTCGCGATGTTCGTGTGGGACCGCATCCCGGCGCACCTCACCGCAATGACGGCGATGGCGGCGCTGCTGCTCACCGGCGTGATCGACACCAACGACGCGCTCGGGGTGTTTTCCAACTCCGCCACCGCGACGATCGCCTGCATGTGCGTGCTCTCGGCGGCGCTCGAACGCACCGGCGTGATCGACATCCTCGGCCGCTCGCTGATCGACATGGCGGCGCGCAACCGCCTGGCCACCGTCGCGGCGCTGCTCGTCGGCGTCGCCGGGGTTTCGGCGTTCATGAACAACACCCCGGTGGTGATCATCATGGCGCCGGTGGTCATCGCGGTCGCCCGCACGCTCAAGGACAGCCCGTCGAAGTACCTGATTCCGCTGTCGTACATGGCGATCCTCGGCGGCACCTGCACGCTCATCGGCACCTCGACCAACATCCTCACCGACGGCATCGCGACGCAGAACGGCCTCGAACCGTTCAGCATGTTCGAGGTCACCCCGGCGGCGGCGGTGATGGCGGCGATCGGCGGGCTCTACGTGATGACCATCGGCCGCCGCCTGCTGCCGACCCGCGACCTCCTCGAAACCGAGGTGCTGGCGGAGATGCCGCGCACCCGCTACACCGCCGAGGCGGTGATCCCGGAAGGCTCGCACCTGATCGGCAAGACCCTCAACCAGCTGATCTTCACCAGCGACGAGGGCTATCAGATCCTCGATCTGATCCGCGAGCGGCGCAGCAGCCGCGCGCGCTTTCCCGCGTTCTTCGGCGCGCGGCGCACCGAACCCGACGACGACGGCCCGAAATCGACGATGCGCGACCTGCCGCTCCAGGCGGGCGACCGCCTGGTGTTCCGCACCGACAAGGCGGAACTGATGGAGCTCAAGGACAGCGGCGGCATCACCTTCGACATCGAGGGCAGCACCGAAACCTACCGCAGCCTGGCGCCGCGCCCGACGACGGTGCGCGAGGGCGTGGTCGGGCCGAACTCCCGCTTCATCGGGCGCGCGCCGGGCGATCTGCGCCTGCGCCGCCACTACGACAGCTACATCGTCGCGGTCAGCCGCGACCGCCGCAACATCGGCGCGACCGAGGGCATCCAGCTGCGCAAGGACGACGTGCTGCTGTTCGAAGGCCCGACCGAGGAACTCGACCGCCTGTTCACCCAGGAGGACATCCTCCCGGTCACCCACTTCCAGACCCGCCCGCTCGAACCGGTCAAGGCGGCGATCGCGATCGGCGTGATCGTCGCGGTGGTCGGGCTTTCGGCGTTCGAGGTGATGCCGATCGCCGGGCTCGCGCTCGCGGGCGCGGTGGCGGTGATCCTCGCGGGCTGCATCGACGTGCAACGCGCCTACGAGGCGATCGAATGGCCGATCCTGATGCTGATCTTCGGGATGCTCGCGGTCTCGGCGGCGATGGACAAATCCGGCGCGGCGATGCTGATCGTCGAGACCGTCGCCGACGCGGCGCGCGATTTCGGCCCGCTCGCGATGCTCGCGGCGGTCTACTTCCTCACCTCGATCTTCACCGAGATTCTCTCCAACAACGCCTGCGCGGTACTGATCACGCCGATCGCCATCGGCATCGCCGAGCAGGCGGGGCTCAACCCGCGCGCCCTCGTCGTCGCGGTGATGCTCGGCTCGTCGGCGAGCTTCGCCACGCCGATCGGCTACCAGACCAACACCTACGTCTACAACATCGGCAACTACCGCTTCACCGACTTCCTCAAAGTCGGCCTGCCGATGAATCTGCTGATGCTGGCGGTGGCGGTGACGATGATCCCGCTGGTCTGGCCGCTGGTGCCCTGAGAACAGCGACCTCTCAAAACCCGGCGTGGATGCCCGGATCACGTCCGGGCATGACGCATCAAGGGAACGGCCTCAGCGTTTGACCGGCTTGATCGAGAGGATCTGCGCGGTCGCGGCGTCGACGCGCATCTCCTGCGCGTTGCCGTTCTCGTCGAAGAAGCCGATCACGTAGACCCATTGCGCGCCCGACTTGGTGAGGCGGCTCGCGCCGAGTTCGCCCTCGACCGCGGGCATGATCTTCTCGATCACCTCGGCGAGCGGCAGCACGTCCCCCTCGGGCAGGGCTGCGGTTTCCTGGGCGTATGCCGCGCCGCCCGCGAGGAGCATCCCCGCGGCGCCGAGAACCGTCGAAATCGAGCCCGTGCGCATGGTGGTCGGCATCCCGAAGTGGCGAATGGCCGAACTCTATGCCTCGGCACGCGGCTAGTCGAGCGTCATGCGGTAACGTTTGATTGCAATCGCTCCGGCGACGACGACGAATACGGCCATCGCGCCGACGTCGAGGGCGATTTCGCTCCAGCCGTTGCCCTTGAGCAGGATGCCGCGGACGATGCGGAGGAAATGGGTAAGCGGCAGCCCCTCGCCGATCACCTGCGCCCACGCCGGCATCCCGCGGAACGGGAACATGAAGCCCGAAAGCAGGATCGACGGCAAAAAGAAGAAGAATCCCATCTGCACCGCCTGCAACTGGTTGGCGGCGAGGGTCGAGAAGGTGAAGCCGACCGCGAGGTTGGCGGCGATGAAAACCACGGTGACGGCGGACATCAGGAACAGGTTGCCGACCATCGGCACCTCGAACAACAGCTTCGCCACGGTGAGAATGAACGCCACCTGAACGTAGCCAATGACGATGTAGGGCAGGATCTTGCCGAGCATCACCTCCATCGGCGTCAGCGGCATCGCGAGCAGGCTCTCCATCGTGCCGCGCTCGCGTTCGCGCGTCACCGCGAGGCAGGTCATGATCACCATCGTCATCGTCAGCACCACGCCCATCAGGCCGGGCACGATGTTGAACGAGGTCTCGCCCTCGGGGTTGTAGCGCCGGTGCACGATCAGCTCGAACGGCGGGTCGCCCTGCCTCAGCCGCGCGTTCGGTCCGGCGAGGTCGCGGTCGGCGGCGTGGGCGGCGAGGCGTTCGATCACCCCGAGCGCGTTCGCGGTCGCCGCCGGGTCGGTGGCGTCGGCCTCGATCAACAGGCCGGGCCGCTCGCCGCGCAGCACCCGGCGGGAGAAATCCACCGGAATCGTGACGACGAACTGCGCTTCGCCGCGCGCGAGGATTTCGTCGGCGTCGACCTCGCTCTCGGGCAAGAGGGTGATGTCGAAGTAGCGCGAGGTCTGCATCGCCGCGATCACCGCGCGCCCGACCGGGCCGTGGTCGGCATCGACGATCGCGGCGGGCAGGTGCTTGGGGTCGGAGTTGATCGCGTAGCCGAACAGCAGCAGTTGCAGCAGCGGAATCCCGACGATCATCCCGAAGGTCAGGCGGTCGCGCCGGATCTGCACGAACTCCTTGACCATCATCGCCATCAGCCGCCCGAGGGAAAAGCTCATCGCCGCGCCTCCGTCGGATCGGGGTTGCGCGCCATCAGGTGGATGAAGACGTCTTCGAGGTTTGGCTCCTCGGCCCGCCAGCGGAGGTTCTCCGCGGCAGCGAGGCGGTCGAGATCGGCCTTGAGCGCCGCCGCGTCGCCGCCCGCGACGTGGACCTCCGCGCCCATCGCGGTGGCGGTCTCGACGCCGGGAAGGTCCTTGATCCGCCGCACCAGCTCGGCGTCGCCGCCGGAAACCGCCGCCGCCGCGAGCCCGGCGTCGCGCACCACGTCCGCGACCGTGCCGGTGGCGAGGAGCTTGCCGTAGGCGATGTAGGCGATCGCGTGGCAGCGCTCCGCCTCGTCCATGTAGTGGGTCGAGACCAGCACCGTCATGCCCTCGGCGGCGAAGCCGTGGATGCGGTCCCAGAACTCGCGGCGCGCCTGCGGATCGACGCCCGCGGTCGGCTCGTCGAGGAGCAGCAGGCGCGGCTTGTGGAGGATCGTCGCGGCGAGCGCGAGGCGCTGCTTCCAGCCGCCGGAAAGCTCGCCCGCGAGCTGGCCGCGCCGCGCGCCGAGGCCCATCCGCTCGAGCGCGTCGTCGACGCGGCGGCGGCGCTCCGGCACGCCGTGGACGCGCGCGGCGAAATCGAGGTTCTCGCCCACCGTCATGTCCTCGTAGAGCGAGAAGCGCTGCGTCATGTAGCCCGCCTGGCGCTTGATCGCGGCGGGTGTCCTTGCGGATGTCGAGGCCGAGCACCTCGCCCGCGCCGTCGTCGATGTTGAGGAGGCCGCAGAGCATCCGGATGGTGGTGGTCTTGCCCGAGCCGTTCGGCCCGAGGAAGCCCATGATCCGCCCTTCCTCGACGCCGAGGTCGATGTGATCGACGACGGTGCGTTCGCCGAAGCGCTTGGTCAGGCCGGTGACGCGGATCGCCGCGTTCATTTGCGCGCCTCGGGCGGGACCAGCTCGACCGGCTGGCCGGGCCGCAGCCGCGCCGCGACCTCGGGGTTGGGGCGCAGCTCGACGAGGAACGCGAGCTTGGCGCGGTTCTCGCGCGAATAGAGGATCGGCGGCGCGTAGGCGGCCTCGGAGGCGACGAAATCGACCGTCGCGCTCGCGCCGACGCCGCAGCCCTCGCAGCGCAGTTCGACCTTCGCGCCCGGCAGCAGACGCCCGAGCGCCTCCGCGCCGAGGTAGGTGCGCACCGTCACGTTGCCGGGCGGCAGCAGCCGCACCACCGCCTGCCCGGCGGAAACCACCTCGCCGGGCTGGAACAACACGTCCTCGACCCGCGCGGCGGCGGGGGCGACGCCGCTGCGGTCGGAGAGCGCGGTTTCGGCGCGCGCCACCGCCGCACGGGCGGCCTCGGCGGCGGCTTGGGCGGCGGC
>QKGW01000368.1 GCA_003250275.1 Alphaproteobacteria bacterium | reverse complement strand
ATGCCGCCGGGGATGCGATCCAGCGTGGCCTTGATTTTCATGGGTTCCTCCCTGGTGACGAGCGATCCCCGGCGCGATTGGCTGGCCATCGTCATGGGAGCGCCCAATAGGCTTTTGGTTTCGGGAAGTGTCGCGCTGCGCGTTTGTCGCGGCAACTCATGAAATATGACAAAAATGCTGTATCAATTTGAACTACTCGACGCCCTGCAGTTTCCGCCACAGCGTGCTACGGCCGATCCCCAGGCGGGCCGCGGCGTTGCTCTTGTTTCCGTGTTCCTCGTCCAGCACCTTGGCGATGATCTGCGCCTCGATCTCATGCAGGGGTAGGCTCACATCGATGGCGAAGCCGGACGTGTCTCGTTTTGAAACGCTGGCCGGCGCAACCCCAGGGATTTCGTCGATAATACGATCGTCATAGGGTGCGTCGTGGACCAGCCGGTCGACGAAGGCGGCGAGGTCGGCGTAGTTGTTCGGCCAGCGCCGGAGCCGCAGGGCCTCCATCGCCGCGGCGGAAAACCCGCGCAGGTGCTTGCCGTGCGCGGCGTTGGCCTCCATCAGGTGATAGAGCACCGTGGCCTCGAAGATCCCGGCGTCGTCGCCGACGGCGGGGAGGTGGATCCGGCGGTCCGCGACGATGCGGGCGAGCTCGGGCGCGAGGCTGCCCTGGGCCGCGAGTTCGGCGGGGTCGGCGGCGAACACCAGGGCGACGCCGTGGCCGTAGCTCACCAGTTCGCGCGCCAGCTGCACCTGATCGACGCGCTTGAGCTTTTCGACGCCGGAGATGTAGGCGAGCATCCCGGTGGCGGCGGCGAGCACGTCGAGGGTCTGGCGCAGCGCCTCGCGCGACGAATGGCGCACCTCGATGCCGATCAGGAGCGTGGTTTCGGCGCCGTAGAGCGCGGTCTGGATCGCGCGCAGCATCCGCGTCCGCCCGGTGCCGGGCTCGCCCACCAGCGCCAGCGGCCCGATCGCACGGAGCAAGTCGCGGGCGCGTTGCGCCGCCTGGTTGAGGTGATGGCGGTCGGCGGAGAGCTGGGCGAGGGTGACCGAAGCGGTGTGGATCAGGTGCAGCCGCACCGCGCGGTCGCCGACCACGTCCGCGCCGTGGAACAGCAGGAAGCGCCGCCCGCCCATCGTCGGCGCGAGGATCGCCTGACGCTCCGGTGCGTCGGAGAGCACGCCGCTGCGCAGGGTGTACGGCCCCTCGGGCATCCCGCGGTGGGCGGCGAAGAACGGCACCAGCAGATCCCGCCAGCGGCCGCGCGGCCCGGTGAGCGGCGGCGACTGCACCAGCGGCACCTGGTTGCCTTCGCCGTCGCAGAGCACGGTTTCGCGCCCGAGGGCGTGGAGGCTGTGCTCGACGACCTCCTGGCGGTCGCGCATCCGCTGGATGCCGCGCAGCAGGTTCGCCGCCATGTCGAAGGCGAGCGAGACCGATTCCGGCCCAGAGGTGATCAACAGGCCCTTCAGCCCCGCGTCCTCGGCGAGGCGCACCGTCACCGTGTCGCCGATGATCATCCGGCCGCCGTCCTGGGCGAGGCGGATCGCCGCGGCGACCTCCTCGGGGCTGTGGACCACGGTGTAGGGGATTTCGACGTTGAGGTATTCGGAGAAGGTGGCGACGCCGGCGCAGACGTTGAGGTAACCGATCAGGCTGACGCGGCCGGAGTAGTTCTTGATGAACGAGGTGAGGCGGAACAGGTCGTAGCCCGACACCGGGATCTCGACCACCGGCAGGGTGCCGCGCTCCTCCAGGAGTTCGGCGGTGCCGCCGCGGCTGATGATCAGA
>QKGW01000436.1 GCA_003250275.1 Alphaproteobacteria bacterium | reverse complement strand
CTGATGCTCGCCGCCTACGGCGACATGGACGTTTCCCGCCTCGACGAGCGCCCGCCGGGCCGCCAGCCGATCGACACCCGCCTCGTCGCTCTCCAGCGTCTACCCGAGGTGGTCGACGCGGTGCGCCGCGCGATCGCGTCCGGACGGCAGGCCTATTGGGTGTGTCCGCTGGTCGAGGATGCGGAAGAGACCCCGCTGACCTCGGTGGAGGAACGCGGCGCGGCGCTCGCCACTGCGCTCGGCGCGGACAAGATCGGCATCATTCACGGGCGGATGAAAGGCCCCGAGCGCGACGCGGCGATGCAGGACTTCCTTGATGGGCGCACCCGGGTGCTGGTGGCGACCACGGTGATCGAGGTCGGCGTCGACGTGCCCAACGCCTCGATCATCATCGTCGAGCACGCCGAGCGCTTCGGCCTCGCGCAGCTGCACCAGCTGCGCGGGCGGGTCGGGCGCGGCACCGTCGCCTCCACCTGCCTTTTGCTCTACGGCACCCTCGGCGAAACCGCGCAGGCGCGGCTGACCACCCTGCGCGACACCGACGACGGCTTCGAGATCGCCGAGGCCGACCTCAAGCTGCGCGGCGCGGGCGAACTCCTCGGCACGCGGCAGAGCGGGCTGCCGGAGTTCCGCCTCGCCGACCTCGCGCACCACGGCGATCTTCTCGAAATCGCGCGCGCGGATGCGCGCCGGGTGCTCGAAACCGACCCCGACCTCACCGGTGCGCGCGGCGGCGCGCTCAGGACCCTGCTGTATCTTTTTGAGCGGGACGCGGTCGTGGCGACGCTGCGGTCGGGCTGAGCGCCCGGCCCTCGGAAATCGCCGCGCTGGTCAGCTTGACCTTGCGCACTTCCTTGGGGCGGCGGTCCGGCGGCACCACGATACCGCCCGAAATCACCATCTTGATCCCCTCCTCCACCGTCATGCTGAGCACGATCACGTCGGAGCGCGGCACGAAGAGGAGAAAGCCCGAGGTCGGGTTCGGCGTGGTCGGCAGGAACACGTTCACCACCTCCTCGGCGGTGAGGTCCTGCACCTCGCCCTCGGTGACGCCCGAGATGAACCCGAGCGCCCAGATGCCGCGGCGCGGATACTCGATCAGCACGCACTGGCGGAACGCCGAGGACTGCTTCGACAGCACCGTCTCGAAAAGCTGCTTCAGGGCGCTGTAGATGCCGCGGATCACCGGCATCCGGGTGAGGATGCTCTCGCCCCAGCGCACCATCAGCCGCCCGACCAGGCCCGCGGTGAGCGCGCCGATCGCGGTCAGCACCACCAGCAACACCACCACGCCGAAACCGGGAATGTCGAAGTTGAGGTAGGTGCTCGGGCTGTAGCGCGGCGGCAGGATCGCGCCGACCTGACCGTCGACGAAGGTGACGAACAGCCACGCGACGTAGAGCGTCAGCGCCGCCGGCGCGGTGACGAGAATGCCCGCGAGGAAGTATCCGCGCAGCTTGGCGAACAGGGTCGGCTTGCGCGCAGCCTTGCGAGCGGGTTTCTTGCTCGGCTTTGCGCGGGGGCGCGGGGAGGACATCGGAGCGAAAATCCTTCAATGATCGCGGGGCGATCGCCTATATCGGAGAGATCATACGGCAGAGCAAGACGAAACGCGATGCACCAGCGCGCGATCCCGAAATTTCGCAAAACCGCCATGCCGCCGGTTCCGGCGGTGAGCGTTCTGGCAATCCGGCGCGGCCGGGTGCTGCTGGTGCGCCGCGGCCACCCGCCACTCCTGCACGAATGGTCGCTGCCCGGCGGGCGGATCGAAGCGGGCGAAAGCCCCGCCACCGCCGCGATCCGCGAACTCGCCGAGGAAACCGGCCTCGCCGCACTGCGGCTGCGCTGGTTCACCCGCGTCGACGTCGGGCGCGGGCGGCGGGTGTTCCGCCTCGAATGCTTCCGCATCCTGACCTGGAGCGGCCGCCTGCGCGCCGGCGACGACGCGAGCGCCGCCGCCTGGGTGCCGCTCGGCCGGGTGCGCGGGCTGGTGCGGCGGGCGCAGACCCTGCGGGTGATCGCGGCCGGCGCGCGGCTCGGTTGAGATCGGACGTTGCATCGCGGGCCGGGTTCGCTATGCTCTCGCCCGCGCACCAACGGAGAGAGTGAGCGATGCAGCTTTTTGGACGTATCCTGTTCATCGTCGGGTTCATCGGCCTCGGCTTCCAGATCGAGGAATCCTGGCTCGGCCTCGTCGGCGTGCCGATCGACTCCGAACACATGACCAACGCGATGCTGTGGTGGACCGCGTGCGGCGCCGCGGCTGCGGGCGGCGTCTGGCTGATGAAGCGCTACAACCCGGACAAGTGATCGTCCGGCTCGACGAAACGCGCGACGCGCCGCCCGGCGCGCGCGCAGTCCTCGGGATACCGCGCCGAACTCAGATAGGCGAACTCGCGGGTGCGCGCCTCGACCAGGCTTGAGCGCGACCGCAACATGCCGTCCGCATGGCCGGGATGGCAGAAGATCAACGGCCGCTTCGGCGCGCCGCCGGCATCGTCGAGAAACTGCCGGAACAAACGCCCGTAAGGCACGTCCAGACCGAAATTATAGGCGCCGCGGAAGCTGTCGTTGCAGATCAGCCCGGCGCGCCGCGTCATCGCCGCGTGGCGGAAACCGATCACCGCGAGGATCGCCGCCTTCACCGGATCGACGCCGCGCTTGAAGATGCGCAGCATCGGCTCGGTGATCACCCGCATCGCGCAGTTCGTGCCGTAGCGCTCGATCACCTGCGAGAGCACCACCCACCGCACCACCGGAAACGCATGAACGTGCTGGTGCCCGTCGACGAACGCGGGCGGCGCGCCGAAGGCGTCCTCGAACGCGTCGAGCTGCGCCTTCACCTCGGCCTCGATCTCCACCGCATTCACGCGGCGCAACTTTGCGGCGCGCAGAATCGTTGTCAAAGGCGGCAACACGCCACCCGGCGCGATCGTCGGCATCGCGGTGAGCGGCTCGTGATCGGTGAGCGTGAGATGTAGGCCGACATCGGCCCCTGCCGCCTCCGCGGCCGCGCGGAGCCCGGCGGCGCGCTGGCGCCATTCCGGGAAAACCGTCATCACGCTGGTCGCCTTCAGGCGGCCGTCCTCGATCAGGGTTTCGATGGCGTCGCACACGCCATGAGAGATCGCGTAATCGTCGGCGCAAACGACGATCGCGTCCATTCTCTCCGCTTTCCCTTTTTCTCGATTTTCGATTACCATGCGCCACCCTTATCGGAGAACCTTCAAGATGCGCACGGCGCAATCCTTGAGCAACACCCCCCAGCGCCGTTCCGGCTCCGACCGCGTGCTCGACCTATTGTCCGTCGTGGTCCCCTGCTACAACGAATCCGACGGCCTCGAACGGCTCCACGCGGCGTTGACGCCGGTGCTCGAAGCGCTCGCGCCCGCCTACGAGATCATCCTCGTGGACGACGGCAGCCGCGACGACACCTTCGCCGTAGCGAGAAAGCTGGCGGTTGCCGATCCCCACGTCAAGGCCCTGCGATTCGCGCGGAATTTCGGCAAGGAGGCGGGCATGGCCGCCGGCCTCGCCGCCGCCTCGGGCGACGCCGTGGTGCTGATGGACGCGGACCTCCAGCACCCACCGGCGGTGATCCCCGAGATGCTCGCCAAGTGGCGCGAGGGCGTCGACATGGTGATCGCGCTGCGGCGCGACCGGAACACCGATTCGTGGCTGAGAAGCGCGATCAGCCGTCTCTACTACAAGATCTTCCAGGCGATGTCGGAGGTGCGCATCCCCCGCGGCGCGGGCGACTTCCGCCTGTTCGACCGCAAGGTGGTGGACGCGATCGTCGCCCTGCCCGAGCGCAACCGCTTCATGAAGGGCATCACCAGCTGGGTCGGCTTCCGCCAGGAGACTCTGCCCTTCGACGTCGGCGCGCGCGAAACCGGGCGCTCCGCCTGGAGCCTCCTGAGCCTGATGCGCTACGCCTGGGACGGCCTCACCTCGTTCTCGACCGTGCCGTTGCGCGTGTGGTCGGTGCTCGGCGTGCTGATCGCCGGGCTTTCGGCGTTCTACGGCCTCTATCTGGTCGTGCGGACCACGGTGTTCGGCATCGACGTTCCCGGCTATGCCTCGCTGATGGTCTCGACCCTGTTCCTCGGCGGTGTGCAGCTGATTTCGCTCGGCGTGCTCGGCGAATACGTCGGGCGCATCTTCCTCGAGGTGAAGAAGCGACCGCTCTACCTGATCGCGGATCGCGTCGGGCTCGACGAACCGGTCGAACCGGGCGGGAGCGCCTGATTGTGACGTCCCCGTTGGACCGGCTTCGCGCCAATCCCGGCCGGAGCATCAGCATCGCGGTGTTCGCGGTGTTGACGGCGATCGCGCTGCTCACCTTCCGCAAATACGGCATCTCCAACGACGAGGAGGTGCAGCAGACCTATGGCGAACTGCTGATCCGCTATTACGCGAGCGGATTTTCCGACGACAACGCCTTCCACTACCGCAACCTCTATCTCTACGGCGGGTTGTTCGACCTGATCGCCGCGGCGATCGGCCAGCATTTGACGATGCCGACCTACGAATGGCGGCACCTGCTCTCCGCGATCGTCGGCCTGGTCGGGATGTGGGGCACCTGGCGGCTGACCCGCCTGCTCTCCTCCGACGGCTGGGGCTGCGTCGCGGTATTGCTGCTCGCGGTGACCGGCGCATGGTGGGGCCCGCTCTTCAACGAGACCAAGGACATCTCCTTCGCCACCGCGATGATCTGGGTGACCTATTACGCCGCCCGCATCGCGCCGCAACTGCCGCGCCCCCGTATGCGCCACGTCATCGGCCTCGGCGCCGCGCTCGGCTGCGCGCTCGGCCTGCGCATCGTCGCGGTCTACGCCGGGCTCGAACTCGCGATTCTCATCATCGTCGCCGCGATCGACACCAAGGGCGGCTGGCAGGCGGTCGCCGACCGTCTCGCCTCGACGATTTGGCGGCTGCTTCCCGCGGGCGCGGTCGCGCTCGCGATCATGGCGGTGTCGTGGCCCTGGTCGATGTTCAAGCCGCTCAACGTGCTGGTCGCGATCGAGACGTTCTCGCGCTTCCCGATCAACATGCCGACGCGGCTCGACGGTGTGGTGATGAAGGCGGCGGACGTGCCGCGCTGGTATCTGCCGATCTATCTGCTCGTGCGCATCCCCGAACTGACGCTGTTCGGCACCGCGAGCGGCTGCATTGCAGGACTGATGTGCACCGCGCGCCGCAATTTCGACCGCCTGCACGCGCTGAGGCTGCTGCCGGTGGTGCTCGCGGTCGCGGTGCCACTCGGGCACGCGATCCTCGCCAAGCCGGTGCTCTACAACGGCTTGCGCCACTACATGTTCCTGCTGCCGCCGATCGCGGTGCTCGGCGCGATCGGCCTGCGCGCGGCGTTGCGGATGGTCGATCACCGCCTGGGCAAGACCGCGGCCGCCGCGTTTGCCGCGCTCTGCGCCGCGATCTGGATGTGGCACGCGAGCGTGATGGTGCGTCTCCATCCCTACGAGGCGGTGGCCTACAACAGCTTCGCAGGCGGCGTTTCGGGCGCGGTCGGCAAGTACGAGTTCGACTATCACGGCAACTCGATCCGCGAAGCGGCGATCCGCCTAAGCCAGATCGTCACCGAGGAGGAAGAGGAAGGCCGCCGCGATCCGCGCTTCGGCCCACCCTACCGCGTCGCGGTGTGCGCCGAGCAGATCCAAGCCGACGAATACCTGTCGTCGATGTTCCGCGTCACCACCAACTGGCTGACCGCGGACTTTTTCATCGCGCCGATTCAGGACGGCTGCGAGAACGCCTTGAAGGGCAACGTGATCGTTTCGATCGAGCGCATGGGCACGCTGATCGGGCTGGTGAAGGACCGGCGGATGATCACCCGCGTGCACGCGGAAACGCCATGACCGCGCGCGACCATCTGCATCGCTTCATCTCGTTCGCCGCCGTCGGCCTCGTCGGCACCGGCGCGCACTATCTCACCCTCACCGGGCTGGTGGAACTGGCGGGCGTCGACCCGGTCGCGGGCTCGGTGGTCGGGTTCCTCGTCGGCGCGCTGGTCAACTACGTGCTGAACTACCGCCTGATCTTCAAGAGCGACAAGCGTCACCGCGAGGCGGCGACCAAGTTCCTCACCGTCGCCGCCTCGGGGTTCGTCATCAACGCAATACTGATGCACGTTCTCGTCGATCTCGTCGGCGTGCAGTACCTCGTCGCCCAGGTCGGCGTGACCGGCTGCCTGGTGTTCTGGCACTACGCGCTCAACGCGCTCTGGACCTTCCGCTGAGGGATTACGGCGCGGTGTCGCGCACCACGCGGGTCTGACCGCCCTGCAGCACCATCACCCGTTCGCCGACCGCGAGGTTCTCGTCGTTGGCCTGCACCACCGCGATGGTCTGGCCGTTGTCGAGCTGGACGACGAACTCCATGCCGGTGCTCTTGGTGATCGCTTCCTCCGCGGCGCTGCCGCCGAGGCCGCCGAGTACCGCGCCGCCAACCGCGCCGAGCGCGTGGGAGCGCCAGCCGCCGCCGATGAACGAACCGGCGACGCCGCCGGCCACCGCGCCCGCGCCGGTGCCGACGCCGGACTTGGTGCCCTCGATCTCGACCGTGCGCATCGAGACGATGCGGCCCTTCTGCACGTTCTGCGCCTGGAGCGCCTGGTTGCGCGAATAGGTGCTCGCCGAGGGCGCCGAGGTGCACCCGGCGACCGCGAACGCGGCGAGCATCAACGGAACGTAGCGGAAACGCATGGTCTGCCTCTCGATTGAAAACGCTCCCCTGAATCTTTGATTTGGCTGCCGATTCCGCAAGCCCCGGCGGCAGTCGAAGCGCGACGGCAGGTGTGCTAGACTGCGGGAAAATCATCCCCGCGGCCCCACCCGCGCCAATCGAGGAACTCCACCGATGAAGCCCGTGTTCGTTCAGCTGCAGTGCGCCCCCGGAAAGACCTACGACGTCGCCGAC
>QKGW01000521.1 GCA_003250275.1 Alphaproteobacteria bacterium | reverse complement strand
TCCGGGCAGGTGACGGCGGTGCAGCAGGCGACGCAACAGGTCGTCGACGCGATCGACGTGGTCACCCGCAACATCGGCGAGATGAGCGAAATCTCCAGCATGATCGCGGGCGCGATCGAGGAGCAGCGCGCCGCGACCGAGGAGATCAGCCAGAGCGTCCTCAACGCCGCGGGCGGCACCCGCGAGGTGACAATGAACATCGCCGGGGTGGCGGACGCCAACGACCGCATCGGCGGGATGTCGAAGACCGTCTCGGGCGCGGCGGAAGACATGGAAGGCCGCACGCGGGCGCTCCGCTCGCAGGTGGAGACCTTCCTCAGCGACTTCGCTGCGGCGTGAACTAGAGAAGGCTTTGCCAGAACTCCTCCGCCGCCGCCGCAAGGCGGTGGCGGGGGCGGTAGACGCGGATCTCGACGCTCACGTCCCACTCGCCGCCGCCGGCGCGCACCAGCCGCCCGGCGGCGAGGTCCGCCTGGATCAGGGTGAGCGGCAGCCACGCGACGCCGCGCCCGGCCACCGCCATCGCGCGCAACGCGGTGGCGAGGTGGGCGGTGAACACGGTGTCGAGCCAGAGTGGCGGGTCCTTCTTCGCCCGCGCCGCGACGACGATCCGCCCGAGGCCGGATTCGTTGCTGTAAGAGAGATAGGGCAGCCGCGCCCCCTCCTCGCCCGGCAGTTCACCCGGCGCGTCCGGCGCCTTCACCGGGATCAGCACGTCGTCGCCCTGCGGCAACGAAATGAAGCTGCGCGGGTCGAGCTTCGGCATCGACGCGGGATGCTGGTGGCAGAGCATGAACTGCACCTGCCCCTCGTGCATCAGGCTTTCGCAGAGCGCGAGGCTCTCGGACATCAGGCGGATCGAGCCGACCGGGCGGCGGCGCTCGATGTCGCGCAGCCAGTCGGGAAAGAAGGTTAGCGACAGCGCGTGGGTGCAGGCGAACCGCAGCGTGGTCGAAACCGCGTTCTCGACCTCGCGCACCTCCTCGCGCACCTGGATCAGGCGGCGCAGGGTTTCCTCGGCCACCGGGCGGAAGCGCTCGCCCGCCGGGGTGAGGCGCACCTGGCGGGTGTCGCGGTCGAACAGGGTCGCGCCGGTCCAGGCTTCGAGGGTGCGGATGCGGCGGCTGAACGCGGGCTGGGTGAGGTTGCGGCGTTCGGCGGCGCGGGAGAAGCTGCCGCTCTCGGCGAGCGCCAGGAAATCCTCCAGCCACGACAGTTCCATTCACCCCTCCCGACCATGCGCGGCGGACATGATGCGATACCCGCTCGAACATTGCTGCGCCGATACCCTCTTAGCATACTTCCCGAAAGTTCCTCCAACCAAACGGATACCGGGAGCCATGCGTATACTCGAAGTTCGCGAGAAGACCTTCTCGATCGCCTCGCCGATCAGCAACGCCTTCATCGACTTCTCCAAGATGACCTGCTCGGTGGTCGCGGTGATCACCGACGTGATCCGCGACGGCAAGCCGGTGGTCGGCTTCGGCTTCAACTCCAACGGCCGCTACGGCGTCGGCGGGCTCCTGCGCGAGCGCTTCCTGCCGCGCCTCAACGAAGCCGATCCGGAAAGCCTGCTCACCGAGGACGGCTCCAATCTCGACCCCTTCCGCATCTGGGCGACGATGATGCGAAACGAGAAGCCCGGCGGCCACGGCGAGCGCTCGGTGGCGGTCGGCGCGACCGACATGGCGGTGTGGGACGCGGTGGCGAAGATCGAGGGCAAGCCGCTCTACCGCGTGCTCGCCGACCGCTATTCCGACGGCGTCGCCGACGACAAGGTCTGGGTCTACGCCGCGGGCGGCTACTACTACCCCGGCAAGGGCACCGAAGGGCTGCAGGACGAGTTCCGCAGCTATCGCGACCGCGGCTACCGGGTCTGCAAGATGAAGATCGGCGGCACCTCGCTCGACGACGACATCCGCCGCATCGAAGCCGCGCTCGAAATCGTCGGCGACGGGCGGAACCTCGCGGTCGACGTCAACGGCCGCTTCGACCTCGACACCGCGCTGCGCTACGCCGAGGCGATCAAGCCCTATAACCTGTTCTGGTATGAAGAGGTCGGCGATCCGCTCGACTACGCGCTCAACGCCGAGATCGCCAAGCACTATCCGCTGCCGATGGCGACCGGCGAGAACCTGTTCTCGCATCAGGACGCGCGCAACCTCCTCAAGTTCGGCGGAATGCGCAAGGACATCGACTTCCTGCAGTTCGACTGCGCGCTGTCCTACGGCCTCGTCGAATACCTGCGCACCCTCGATGTGGTGAAGGCGGAAGGCTGGTCGACGCGCCGCATCGTGCCGCACGGCGGACATCAGATGTCGCTCGCCATCGCCGCCGGCCTGCACCTCGGCGGCAACGAGTCCTACCCGGACGTGTTCAAGCCGTTCTGCGGCTTCGCCGACGGCTTCGCGGTCGAGGACGGCTACGTCCGTCTGCCGGACGCGCCGGGCATCGGCTTCGAGCTCAAGAACGAGCTGTTCGCGACGATGAAGACCATCCTCGACTGACAAAATCGGCGCGATCCTGTAACTTCTCAGCACGCCAACAGGATCGCGCCATGCCCCCCATTCTTCTCTGCTACGCCAGCCACGACGGCCATACCCGCCGCATCGCCGAACGCCTCGCCGCGCGCATCGCGACGCACGGCCACGAAGCCGACCTCGCCGACCTCGCGCAGCGCCAGCCCGACGCTACGGAGATCGCCGCCGCGTCCGCGGTCGCGGTGGTCGCGGCGATCCGCTACGGCCACCACCTGCCGCCCGCGCGCAGCTTCGTCGCCACCCACCGCGACGCCCTCGCGGCGGTGCCGCTCGCGCTGGTGTCGATCAACCTCACCGCGCGCAAGCCGGGGAAGCGCTCGGTCGCGGGCAGCGTGTATCTGCGCAAGTGGCTGAAGGAAACCCGGCTCTCGCCCGAGATCGTCACCGCGATCGCGGGCAAGCTCGACTATCCGCGCTACGGCTGGTTCGACCGGATGATGATTCGCCTGATCATGCACATCACCGGCGGGCCCACCGACCCGACCGTGACCATCGAATTCACCGATTGGGAAGCCGTCGACGCCCTCGGCGACGACATCGCGCGCCTCGGTGCGCAGCCGGACGTTCAATCCGTGGACGGCGTACCGGACGCGTAGTTATCGAGCAGGCGCTGCATCTTCATCGGCGTCAACTCGTCGGCGTCGCCCCGGACCGGCGCGTCGATCCCGGCGAGGCGGCCCTGCACGAGCAGCGCCACGTCGGTCGACAATCCCGCCTTCCAGCACAGCGACAGCACCGCCTCGGGGTCGCGCGCGGCGAGAATCCGCCGCACCGTCGCCGGCTGGCAGCCGCTCTTCACCACCAGACACGCCTTCACGAACATCCAGTGCTCGTAGTCGAGCGAACGGCGGATCAAGTCCTCGTTGATCGGCTGCTTTTCGTTCAGCGCGCGGGCGGCGGCGACCTCGTGCTCGAACGCCGGGTCTTCGCGCGAGACGTCGGCAGCGGCGTAGCTCTTTTCCAACCGCTCGCGCACCGCCTGACGCACCATCGAGAGAGTCCCGGCGTCGAGGTCCTTCCTCCCGGCGAGCAGGTCGAGCAGGCTGTCCGCAACGAAGGTGGCGAGGCGGCACGCCGCGCGCGGCGGCAGATTCGGACGCCGCACCAGCGGCTCGTGCAGGGGCGGCAGTTCGGGCGCGCGGGAGATCAGGGCGTCGAGCGTGTCCTCGCGCATCTGCGCCGTCGGGTTGTTGAGCAGCACGACCATCGCGTCGACGTCGTCGCTGCGCGCGACGAAATCGGCGACGTCGGCACCAAGGTTGCGGCGCTTCGACACCGCGGCCATCGCGCCGGGAATCGGCTGCTTGTCGAGAATGTCGATGAGATCGTCGTCGGCCAGCAACGGCGAGAATTCGAGTACCGGTGCGGCCACCACCAGCGCGATATCGCGCGCCAGCGCCTGCACGATCGGCGCGGGGATTCCGATCTCGGCCTTGATCACCTCGGCCACTACCTGACGCACCATCGAGAGCTGGTCGCGCGCGAGCTTTTCGAGCAGCGCGAGAGTCTGCACGGTGTGCGCGTGAGCGTTTTCCGCGCTCAGCCCCGGAGCGCGCTCGGCGACCTTGCGCGCGAGCGCGGCGCGGACGTGCGCGTCCTCGTCGTTGGCGAGCTTGCCCTCGGCCTGGATCGGCGTACTGGGATTGGCGGCGATGCAGCGCCGCACCGCGGGGTGCGGGTCGTCGACCATGTAATAGAGGATTTCCGGCGCGACGCCCTGCGCCCTCGCCACCGCGATCCGGTGCTGCGTATCCGGATGACGAGCCATGCGTTTGGCGTCTTCGTAATCCCGGGGCGACGGGATTGCCGGTTCGCCTTCGCGGGGAGCCCTCTCCAATGTCACGTTTCGCTCTCCCGTGCCGCGGTCTTAGTGCCGCATGACATCGTCGATGGGCCCAATCATAACGCGCAAGACACTCCCGAGAAACCCTTGAACTCGGTTTGCTCTACACACGTGCGTGCGCACGGAAGAGATACCGACTCTCGCGCTGCGGTCAAGAGTCGTTCTTAAAGTTCGCGCAGAAAACCTCAGAACGGGTGGCGTTCGCCTTCGAAGGCGCGGGCGGCTGCCTGCAACACCGGCAAATGATCGCGCAGCAGGACGTCCACCGGGACCCTCGCCGCCTGCACGCTCACGCCGAGCGCGAACGCGACTTGCCCGGATGCATCGCGCAACGGCACCGCAAGCGCGCGCAGTCCGACTTCCCACTCCTGCTCGCAGATCGCCCAACCCCGCGCGCGCACCTCGGCGAGGCGCGCGGTCAGCGCGCGCGGCGTCACCAGCGTGGCGTCGGTATAGCGCACCATGTGGGTTTCCTGGAGGAACGCTTGCAAACGCTCGGGTTCGAGATGGGCGAGCAGCACCTGACCGACCGAACTGCAATACGCGGGCAGACGCACGCCGATGCCGTGGCTCAGCGACATCACCCGGTTGGTGCCCGCGGTGCGGGCGACGAACACCACGCCGTCGCGGTCGAGCACCGCCGCCGCGCAGGTTTCCTGCACCGCCTCGGCGACGCGGCGAACGTGGGGCGAAAGCGCCTCACCGACGCCGAGCGACGACAGAAAGGCGTATCCGAGCTCGAACACCTTCGGCGTGAGGCTGAAGTATTTGCCGTCGCTCTCGGCGTACCCGAGCGCTTCGAGGGTGAGGAGAAAGCGGCGCGCCGCGGCGCGGGCCATGCCGGTGTTCTCGGCGACCTCGGTGAGGGTCTGGCGCGGCGCGTCGTTGTTGAAGCAACGGATCACCGCCAAGCCCCGCGCGAACGAGCCCACGAATTCGGGTGCGTCCTCGTCG
This sequence comes from Alphaproteobacteria bacterium, assembly GCA_003250275.1. Classification (GTDB taxonomy): domain Bacteria; phylum Pseudomonadota; class Alphaproteobacteria; order Rhodospirillales; family Rhodospirillaceae; genus Oleispirillum. The sequence continues at coordinate 1,601 of QKGW01000521.1, read as the reverse complement.
ATCATCGCCGACGCCTTTCGTTCCGGTTGCGCCGCGTCGTTTACCCAACGCCCGAAGAATCCTAACAGGACATGACGGAATTATGCAAATCCCAGGCGACGCGGCGAAACGCCGGGATTTTGTCCCGCATGGGTTGACGCCCCCGCGCACGCCCGGGGTAAACTCGGGTTTTACCGGAACCGGGAGGAACGCCACCGATGACCGACGAGGAAGTCCTCGCCCTCGACACCCAGATGAAACTCCAGGCGCTGATTCTGATGGTGCGCAATCTCTACGCCCACGTGGACGCGATGGAAGGCCGCACCGGGCAGGTCGTCGACGGCCTGCGCGCGTTTCTCGACGAATCGCTGCCCGCGCTCGAAATGCCGGTGCCGATCCCGCCCGAAACCCTCGCGATGATCAAGGCGTCGATCGCCGAGCCGATCCGCGCGACGATCGCCGACGTCGAGGCGAGCACGCCGAGCTCGCCGCCTCCCGGACCGAAGTTCACCCTGGTCAAGGGCGGCCTCGACGAGTGAGGCCCGTTTCGGGTCAGACCATCGTCAGCAGCACGCCCGAACCCGCGACCACCGCTCCGGCGGCGCGCACCCAGCGCTCCGCGGCGAGACCCCGGCGGATCGCCAGGCCCGCGCTCACGCCGAACGCGTGAAGCAACCCGGTCGCGAGCAGGAAGCCCGCCGCGTACAGCACCGGCGAGGCCGCTCCGGGCATTTCCGCGCCGTGGGCGTGGCCGTGGAACAGGGCGAAGGCCGCGACCAACGCCATGCCCGCCCACAGCGGCGGGCGGAACGCGAACGCCACCAGCGAGCCGAGCACCATCAGCGACGCGGCGATGCCGAGCTCGACCATCGGCAGGCCGACCTGTTCGAGCCCGAGCGCGCCGCCCGCCGCCATCGCGGTCATGAACGCGAGCGGCATCAGCCACACCGCGCGGCCGCCGAGCTGGGCCGCCCACAACCCCACCGTGACCATCGCGAGCAGATGGTCGAGCCCACCGAACGGATGGCCGAAACCGCCCGCGAAGCCCGCACCGTGCACGCCGAAGGTGTGCGCCTGCGCCTCACCCGAAACCACCGCCGCAATCGCGGCGAGCACCGTCAATTCGAAGATCCTGCGCATGACCCCCTCCTGGGCATTCGTGACAGAGTACCGGAGATGGGGAATTTTACATCGGAGCGGGGGCATACCCCAAAGCAAAACCCCCGAGCCGAGGCTCGGGGGTTTTTGCTGTTCGCAACTCCATTGGGAGGAGTTGGCGTCCCCACGGGGATTCGAACCCCGGTTGCCGCCGTGAGAGGGCGGTGTCCTAGGCCTCTAGACGATGGGGACAGAGGCGCGAACCGGCAGGTGTTTATCAGGTGTCAGCCGGTCTGACAATACCTTTTTCGGATGGCGACCCCAACGGGATTCGAACCCGTGTTGCCGGCGTGAAAGGCCGGTGTCCTAGGCCTCTAGACGATGGGGTCAGTCCGAAGCGGAGCGCCCTTCTACCCGCAAGGGCACGCGCGCGCAAGCGGTTTTTTCGCGATTGCCGAAATCAGTCGAGCGCCGCGGCGGCGAGATCGGGCCCCGCCACCGCAACGAACGCGGCGAGCGCGCCC